>NZ_JBHNYP010000004.1:0-102903 GCF_054960655.1 Micrococcus sp. PSi08
CGAACTGACGCCGGCGCGCATGGACGCGGCCGTCCAGGACGCGGTGCGCACTCTGGGCCACGGGCCGGTGTTCGAGCTGCATCTCTTCGGGGACGGTGGCCCGGAGTGGGGCGTGACCGGTTGGTCGGAGGAGGGCGGCGCTGTCCCGGACGCCCCAGGCCTCTACGCCGTGTACGCGAAGGACGTGTCCCGTGTGCGTCGAGAGCTCGGACCTGAGGTGCCGGTGGGGGCGGACGGCTTGTTGTACGTCGGCAAGGCCGAGCGGAGTCTGGCCGCCAGGGATGTGCGGCAGCACTTCGGCACGGGCAAGACCGGCCGGTCCACCGTGCGCAGGACGTTCGCAGCGCTGCTGGAGCACTCGGCGCTCCTCTGGCCGGTGCCGCGGGCCGGGGGCAAGCCTTCCAGCAAGAGTCCGGCGACCTTCGACCTCAGCGAGCGCTCGGAAGAAGCGCTGACCAGGTGGATGGTCGACCACCTGGTCCTTCGCGTCTGGGTGCCCGAAGTGCCCGTGGCCCTCGGTGACGTCGAGAAGCACGTGATCACGGCGTGGCGCCCGCCGCTGAACCTCACCCACGCAGGCCCCCCGCCCCCACATCAAGGCAGCTCGAGCCTGGATGGTCGCACTGGCCGCTGCGCAGGAAGAAGCAGAAGAGGGGCGACTCCCGGAAAGCTGGGAGCCGACGACGGTCGGGGATCTGCTCCGCGAGCACCCCGAGCAGTACGGGCTCCGAGGGTCCGTCGGCCTGTGGACCGAACTCCGGGTGCGGTTCGCGCGTGAGCCGCCGCCGGCGTCGCGTGACGAGCTCAAGGGCCTCGTGGACGGGGCGATCGACGAGATCCTCACCGAGGCCACGCCCTATGACCGAGTGAGCGTGAACATGGACCGCTGCAACGTGGGCGGCATGAGCCAGGCGCTGATCCACCTCCCGTGGTGGCGGGAGACCGCCGTGCCGATGATCCTCGACCGCTGGCAGAAGTGGGCCGATGCACGCGGGAAGGGCTGACGGGTACAGAACCCGGCTTACAGTCGGTTCATCCCTCGGCGGGACGACCGTCGGACGCTGATGGCCACCCTCGTGCGCGCGCTGAGGACTGGCGGTCCGACCCGGCCGACGACGTCGGTAACCCTGCCGCGAGCGTCACCCCGGCCCTGCCCACGGAGCGGCTGCGCCCGGTGGGGTGAGGATGCTCGGCGCAGTTCGTCAGGAAGCGTCCACACCGGCGTCTCTTAGGTAACGATCCGGCCCGATCGTTGCACATGCGGATCCATGCGAACGGATCGGGCGTTGGGCTGTTGTCTTACAGTCCAGCGGCCGCATGGCCGCCTCGACCCGCTCCGGGGTCACGTGCACCTCCGGGGCGAGGTCTTGAGGGGTGAAGTCCGGGTCGATGCACTCCTGCCAGAAGACCACGTGCTGCTCGTCCAGCCAGTGGGCGGACGCCCGCGCATCTGCAGCGCCCTCCCCCTGCACCGAGTACCAAGACAGGTACGTCACCCCGTCCACCACCTCGGAGAAGATCGTCTCCACGTACATGCGCTCCGGCTCCAGCGTCTCCCGGAACGCCTTGGGGTCGCACAGGGGAAGTCCATCCACGCCCGGGCGCGCTCCTCCTTGCCGGGCACCACGCGGAAACGGGCCAGCTCGATCCTCATGCCCCGAGCGTAGGGGCGGGGCCCCATCACCCGTGCCGCTACCGTGACCCCATGCCCACCCCCTTCGCCGCCCTCGCCGCGCGCCGCGGCGTCGCCTTCCCGCTGCGCGCCGAGCGCCTGACGCTCACCCCGTTCGCCGCTGACGATGCGACCGCCGTCTTCGCCTTCTGCCGCCTCGAGGAGGTCTGGACGTGGACGTCAGGGCGGGCCGGCTCGGCCGACGAGCTGCGGGAGCAGTACCTCGCCACCGGCGACCGGCTGACGGTCCGCGTGGATGAGGCGATCATCGGCGTCGGGAAGCTGGCCGTGCAGGACGCGTGGAGCCAGGGCGGGCCACGCGAGGAGGCCCGGAACGCGCAGGCGGAGATCGGGTGGACCATCGACCCGGCTCACGCCGGACGGGGCTACGCCACCGAGCTCGCCGGCGCCCTGCTGGAGATCGCCTTCACGGGCCTGGGCGTGCGACGCGTGGAGGCGGAGGCCTTCGCAGACAACGCGCCCAGCCTGCGCGTGATGGAGAAGGTCGGCCTGCGTCACGAGGGCACCTTCCGGGAGGAGTCGCTGCACCTCACCCGCGGCTGGGTCGACGGCGTCACCTACGCGCTGCTCGCCTCCGAGTTCCGCGCGCGGGGGAGACTTCTCCGCGACATTCCCTGGACCTGACGAGAGGACACCCCATGACCACCGAGACCCCCACCCTCACCGCCCCCGAGATTCCCGCCACCATGAAGGCCGTCGTCATCCGCGCGCCGGGCGACGTCGTCGTGGAGACCGTGGAGACCCCGCGCGTCGTGAAGCCCGCGGACGCGGTCCTCAAGCTGGCCGCCGCGTGCGTGTGCGGATCGGACCTGTGGCCCTACCGCGGCCACAACGAGGTGGACCACCGCCGCATGGGCCACGAGTACGTGGGCACGATCGTGGAGAAGGGCGCGGAGGTCGCCACCCTCGAGCTGGGCGACTTTGTGATCGGCTCGTTCATGCTCTCGGACAACACGTTCGATATCTGCCAGGCCGGTTACCAGTCCCGTTGCGCCGACGCGGGCTCGTAGACGGGCAGCCAGGCTCAGTACATGCGCGTCGAGCTCGCGGACGGCTCCCTCGTGAAGGTGCCCGGCGGCGAGCCCTCGGACCCGGACCGCCTGGCCGACTACCTGGCTGCCTCGGACGTGCTCGGCACCGGTTCGTACGCCGCCGTCGCCGCGCAGGCCCGCGCCCTGCTGGACCTCGCCTTCACCGGCCTGGGCGTGCGCCGCGTGGAGGCGGAGGCCTTCGCGGACAACGCGCCCAGCTTGCGCGTCATGGCCAAGGTGGGGCTGCGCCACGAGGGCACGCTCAAGGAGGAGCCGCTGCATCTCACCCGCGGGTGGATCGACGGCGTCACCTACACGATGCTCGCCTCCGAGTACCGCGCGCAGAGCTGAGCCGTCTCCTCATGAGCCGGTCCGAGAGCGGTGGGCCAGTTCGCCTCCGATAGGATCAGAGGGTCCTGTCCGGTGTCGGCTCGCCCCCAATGGAGACACCGCCCGTCGATGCCGCTGGCTCATTGAAGTTCGCGGGTGCATCCGTTGATTCGGAATCAACGTCCCAGTCGCGAACGACGGACTTGCCCATGGCGCTCTCAATGAGGTCCACGAGTCGACGGCGACGATCCTGGAAGTAGCCGTCGAAGTCCCCTGCCCGGAGAAACGCCGGGTCAATCGCATGGGTCGCAATCTGCGCGTCCACCTGTTCCGCACTGAGGCCCTTCGCATCCAGGCGGTCGATGTAGACGGCGGGTGAGTCGCCCCGCAGGCGGATGTTTGTCTTCTTCGCCAGAGGAGTCTTGTTGATGATGCTCTCGCGTCGCCAATACTCGATCGCGTTGTCCTCGCACCACTTCTTGGGGAAGACATGATGGATGTCGACCTGCAGCTCGTCATACGACTGGAAGTCAAGCTTCTGATCCAACATCCAGTCCTTCACGGGGGTCTGCTGCGCCATGATCAGCGCGTAGAGGCCCTTGTAGGCGGCGGACTGCCGTGAGCGCAGAGAACCGAGACGTGACTCCGCGAAGCTGGCGCGGATGATGGCCTCCGGAGTGGTAGAGCTCTTGGCCAGAGACCAATCGGGCAACTGCTCCGCGTCCTTGGCCAGCTGGGTCGTGATCGTAGACCCGTAGAGCTCGCCCAGAACTCCGCACCAGAACCATTGGTTCAAGCGCGCGCGCACCGCGTGCTCTTCAGCTCGCTCGCCCAGCAGGGTGGTGACGATCATCAACGAAACGACCTGCGAGCTGTACGGGATGCCCCGACTCTCATGGATGTGGAGATCGCGGAGATGCCTGGCCACCCTAGGCAAGGCTTCCCGCAGCTGAGGAGCCCAGGTCCGGTAGTCGTCCAGACTCATGCTGAGGATGTCTTCACGGCGGGCGCTGGTCTGGGGCACCTGCTTGCCCGTCTTGCCGGCGGCCAGGGCTGTGCGGCGCTTGGACAGGGTGATCAGCACGGAGACAGCCATGAGGAAGTCTGTGCTCCTCATTTCTTTGAGCACCGGGTACTTGTGGAGCACCTCCTCGGTGCGCGCCCAGTCCTCAGCCAGACGGAAGTCCTCGCCCGTCTCCTTGAAGTAGGCGCCGTCGCCCGCGAAAGTGGCCGTGAGGAGCTCGAAGACGTCGAGGCGCAGACCGCCCGTGTTCACCTTCTCGAAGACGGTGGCGACAGCGTCCTTGGAGATGTCCTTGTCGAGTTCGATGGCGGACACCTTGTACGTCTGCACGGACTGGGCCACGGTCGAGAGGAACTGCTGGGTGACGGCCATCCGCTCCGGGGCGCCCTGCTGGTAGCCCATCATCCACGCGAAGCAGCGTGCACTGTCGAAGAGGACCGTGGCAGGCATGAGTCCCGCCGCGTGCTGCTTCTCCTCCGTCGTCACGTCCAGCACGACGTCTCGGCCGATGTTCCCCGTGACGATGCCCGAGTCCGGCAGAGACACGACGGCGTCCTCCTGTTCCCGGACATCGCCCAGTGCCTTGACCACGTCCACGAAGTATCGGCGCCTCAGCTTGTGATGGCGCGCGTCTTCCGTGTCCACCACGCCATCCCCCGTGAGGGCCTGCACCATCGATGTGGTGCGCTGCTGACCGTCCAGAAGAAGGAGTTCGGGCTCCTTCAGGCCCTCGTGGCCGATACCGGTGATGGGGCGCGGCTTGAAGCGGACATTATGACCTCCGGTCTTGAGGGTCATGATGACGCCCATGGGGTGCCCGCGGAGGATCGTGACCAGCAGGGACCGGATGCGCTCGTCGTCCCACCGATAAGGCCGCTGGAAGTCGGGGAGCTGAAGCTCGCCGCACTGAGCCTTGTTCAGCAGTTCGACGATCGTGTACTGGGGGGTCTGGAAGGTCGACACGGGATTCCATTCCGTCGAGGTCTCGGACCACGGGCGTATCGCGTGGGACGCGCCCTCCGGGAGCCGGGTTCATCCACCATGGCGCCCACGTGGTGAGTCTGAGCCTACTGAAAGCCGTCAGCGACCCCAGCGCTGTCGGCGCTCCCCGTGGCGTCGCCGATCGCGCCGTCGCCGCGCGCGGACCGCGCGTTTCGGTAAGAACCTGAGCCGACGGCCCAGGTTCTGACGGAAACCTGCGGTCCTGTGGACCAAGAGCCCGGGCCCTGCCCGGGGCCGGCCCCGCCTCACTGCGCCGTGGCCAGCTCCCGCTTGAGGATCTTCCCGGTCGCCGTCTTCGGCAGGCCGTCCATCGCCACCACGCTGCGCGGGTACTTGTACGGCGCCACTTGGGACTTCACGTGCGCGACGAGCTCCTCTTCGGTCGCGGTCGCGCCGGGCGCCAGCGTCACGTAGGCGGCCACCTCCTCGCCGAGCTCCGGGTGCGGCACGCCCACCACGGCGGCCTCCGCCACCGCCGGGTGCTCGTAGAGGACCTCCTCGATCTCCTGCGGGTACACGTTCATGCCGCCGCGGAGGCGCACCTCGTCCAGGTTTTCGACGTCGCCGGGGTCCGGGTTGAACGGTCGTCACGGGAAGCGCCCGTCATGACACTGACACCATGACTTACAGTTGTCACTGTGAACTGGTCCTCTGATCATCTGACGGCCACCCTCGACGCCCTCCGCGCGCGTCGTGGCGACACCACCTCGGTCGAGGTCAAGCGGGCCACGGGCGGCGTCCCCTCCCTGCCGGAGACGCTTTGCGCCTTCGCCAACATGCCCGCCGGTGGAACCGTCATCTGCGGCGTCGACGAGGCGCACGGCCAGTTCCGCGTGGTGGGCGTGCCCGACGTCGCCGCACTGGAGGCGGGGCTCGTGGCCCAGGCACGCGAGGCCGTGACGCCCAGCCCGACCCTCCTGCCCCAGGTCTTCCGCCTGGACGGGAAGGACGTGCTCGTCGCCCACGTGGTGCCCCTGCGCCTCACGGACCGGCCCGCAACGGTGCGAGGGCAGGCCTATCTCCGCCAGTCCGACGGCGACTACGTGATGCACGCGCACGAGCTGCGCATGCTGGAGGTCGCCAAGCTCCACGCCGACGAGCGCGTGGACTACGACGTCAAGCCCGTCACCGGGATGAGCGAGGAGGACCTGGTCCCCGAGCTCGTGACCGACTACGTGGCGGCCGTGCGCGAGCGGGACCGCCGCCTCCGTGACCGCACGCACCAGGAGATCCTCCGCCAGACCAACGTCCTCACCGCCGCCGGGGAGCCCACCCTGGCCGGCCTCTACGCCCTCGGCGACTACCCGCAGGGCCGCTATCCGGGGCTCACCGTCACCGCCGCCGTCCAGGTGCGCGGGGGAGAGGGGCAGGCGCGCAGCCGCAACCTCACGGACTTCACCGGCCCCGTCCCCGTGCTGCTCGACGAGGTGATGGCCTGGGTGCGCCAGAACCTCGGGACCGAGCACGTGTACCGCCCCGACGGTCAGCTCGAGCGCCGCCCCGAGCTCCCGCTCGCCGCCGTCCGTGAACTCCTCGGCAACGCCCTCGTGCACCGCGACCTCGGCCCCGACACCCTCGGCGCGGGCAAGGCCATCCAGGTGCGGCTCACGGACCGGGCCCTGTTCATCCAGAGCCCGGGCGGCCTCCGCGGAGTGTCACTCACCCAGCTCGAAAGTGACGAACACGCCCAGGCCGCCGTCAATCAGCGGCTGTACCAGATCGCCAAGAAGCTCACGACGCCGGACGGCGCCTCCGTCATCGAGGGCGAGGGCGGCGGCATCCACGAGGTGTTCCGGTCCGCTCGGCAGTGGGTGCTGGACCGGCCTCAGCTCATCGACACGGGCGTCCAGTTCAAGGCTCTGCTCTGGCGGCCGCGGCCCGAGGGGGCTCGGCCGAGTTGGCGGGAGCCTGCCGTGGAGGTCGCGACGACGTCCCCCGCGGAGGTGACGCCCGGGGCGAAGGCCGGGACACCGTCGTCGGCCGTGCCGCCCAGCTCCGCGCCCACCCGCCACGAGGGGCGCGTCCTCGGTGCCCTGGCCGCGGGGGAGGCGGTGGGCATCCGCGACCTGGAGGAGGCCACCATGCTGACCGCGCGGCAGATCCGCTACGCGCTCCGCCAGCCGCTGCTCGACGGGCTGGTGGAGATGACCGGCGGTCAGGGCCACAAGGACACCCGGTACCGACTGGTGTCGGCCAGAGGGGCGGGAGACTGACACTGCCGCTCTTGAGAGCCCCCCTTGGTGGTCGACTGTGAGTCTGAAGTGTCAATCTGTCGATGTGGATCCGTCCCATGAGCAGAATGAGGTCCTATGCCGCACTCTGATCCGGTTCCCGAGCCGTTCGTCCTGACTCTTGGGTCGGTGCTCGACGCCGCTGGCCTGGACCCGCACGAGGTTCTTGCCATCCATCACACATACAAGGCGGATGGGCTTCCCTCGCGGGCCGCGGCCACGCCCGAGCGCGTGCTCGCCTACACGCGCGAGCAGCTCCATAGCGGGAAGTTCCCAAAGGAGCCTGCCCGCGTCTGGCTGGTCTTCCTGGCCGAGGGCGCGCTTCGCTCTCGCCTCACCGCCGTGTACGAGAACCGTGGGGAATCCGTGGCCGAGCGCACGCAGCGGCACCGGTACTACGATGTCGTGCCGGTGCCGGTGCTGGGGTCCCTGGAAGAGCGCCTGGTCGTGGAGTGGTCGGCGGACCCCGTCAACTGGGTCAAGCGCGGCGTGGCTGCGGCCACTTTTCCCGTCTTGGAGATCGCCGATCCCACCACGGAGGCGTTCCCCGGGTTCGACCATGTGCTGCTCAGCTACGGGGACCTGCAGTCAATGGTGACCGAGACCCGCTATGCCGGCTGGCGCACCGCCCTGCAGGCTGTACGCGGGATCTACCTGATCGCCGATGAGACCGAGGGCCAGTGCTATGTGGGCAAGGCTGACGGCGAGCGTGGCGTGCTTGGTCGGTGGGAGGCCTACGCCCGGGATGGGCACGGCGGGAACACGGCCCTGCGCGACGCCCTCGCCCTCGACCCCGCCCAGCCGAGCCGCTACACCTTCAGCCTGCTCCGCGTGTTCGGCTCCAACACTCCGCAGGCCCAGATCGACGCCGCGGAGAAGCACTACAAGGACGCTCTGATGACGCGCCGGTTCGGGCTGAACCGGAACTGAACGGACTTCGTAGTCCTGGGGGAGTGGGCGAAGGTCAGACGGGGGATGGACTGCCCGCGCCGAGCCTCGGGGAAGAGGACAAGCGCGCCATCCCGGCACTGCAGCCATCGCTGAGTTCCTCGAATGTGACTGCCCACGAGCACACGGGGCATCTGCAAGCCGCCCGCATTGATGTCGTCGCGCGGGCGGGTCTGATGGGTGTGAACGGCCCACCCGGAACCGGCAAGACGACGATGCTCCGGGACATCCTGGCGTCCAACGTCGTCGAACGAGCACGCCGATTGTCGGCGTGTGAGAACCCATTCGACGCCCTCACCGAACGCACCCATGAGTGGACCGGCGAGGGCAGGATGCGACGACGGGCGCGCGAACTCCGGCCCGAGGTGGCCGGCCTCGAAAAGGTGGTGGCCTCGGTGAACAACGCGGACGAGGAGAACCTCTCCGAGGAGATTCCACATCGGAGCGCCACCAAGGACGGCCGACACGTGGATGCGGACTACTTCGCCTGCCTGGCCACCGCCGCCTTGGGCGGAAGCGGCGGGGGAAGAGGACGCCCTGGGTGAGGACAGCTTGACGTCGGAGCAGCCGGGCACCTCGGGCCTGGCCACTGCGCCGATGGCAACGGCACCGACTCCGCCCCGCTCCGCGCGCAGGCGGCCGACGAGGGGGTAGTGCTGCTCGGGGTCCTTCTGGAGGGCCCGGACCGGCCCGGGGCGCACGGGGCGCACGGGGCCGGCCGGACCGACCTACGGACCGGACGGCTCAGCCCTGGGCCGACTCGACGTCCTCGTCGACCCAGTCGCGGGAGCGTTCCACGGCCTTCTTCCACAGCCGCAGGGCGCGCTCAACCTCCTCCTCGTCCGTGGTGGGCTCCCAGCGCTTGTCCTCTTCCCAGTTGGCCACGAGCTCGTCCTGGGACGCCCAGAACCCCACCGCCAGGCCTGCGGCGTAGGCGGCGCCGAGAGCGGTGGTCTCGATGACCTTGGGGCGCACGACGGGCACGCGCAGCAGGTCCGCCTGGAACTGCATGAGCAGCTCGTTGGCGACCATGCCACCGTCGACCTTCAGTTCGGTCAGGTCCACGCCGGAGTCCGCGTTCATGGCGTCCAGGACCTCGCGGCTCTGGAAGGCGGTGGCCTCGAGCGCCGCGCGGGCGATGTGCCCCTTGTTGACGTAACGGGTCATGCCCACCATGGCGCCGCGGGCCGTGGCGTCCCAGTGCGGGGCGAAGAGGCCGGAGAACGCGGGGACGAAGTACACGCCGCCGTTGTCCTCCACGCCGGCGGCCAGGGTCTCGACCTCCGGGGCGCTGCCGATCATCCCGAGGTTGTCCCGCAGCCACTGGATCAGCGAGCCGGTGACGGCGATCGAGCCCTCCAGCGCGTACACCGGCTTCTGGTCGCCAATGCGGTACGCCACCGTGGTGAGCAGGCCGTTGTCCGAGTGCACCGGCTCCTCGCCGGTGTTGATCAGCATGAAGTTGCCGGTGCCGTACGTGTTCTTGGCCTGGCCGACCTCGAAGCACGCCTGGCCGAAGGTCGCCGCGTGCTGGTCGCCCAGGATGCCGGTGATCGGCGTCTCGCGCAGCAGCTGCTGGCCAGACACGGTGCCCACCTCGGCGGAGGAGCTGACGATCTCCGGGAGCATGGACATCGGGATGCCCATGTCCGCGCAGATCTCCTCGTTCCAGTCGAGGGTGTCCAGGTTCATCAGCATGGTGCGGGAGGCGTTGGTGACGTCGGTGACGTGCCGGCCGCCCTCGCCGCCGCCGGTGAGATTCCACACGAGCCACGAGTCCGTGGTGCCGAAGATGAGGTCGCCGTTCTCGGCGGCCTCCCGGGCACCGTCCACGTTCTCCAGAATCCAGGCCACCTTGGGGCCGGAGAAGTACGTGGCCAGGGGCAGCCCGACGCGCTCCTTGTAGCGGTCCGCGCCGACGTCGCCGGCCAGGCGCTCGCAGAGGTGGTCGGTGCGGGTGTCCTGCCACACGATGGCGTTGTACACCGGCTTGCCGGTGTTGCGGTCCCACACCACGGTGGTCTCACGCTGGTTCGTGATGCCCACGGCGGCGACGTCGTGTCGGGTCACCTCGGCGCGGGCCAGGGCCTCGCCGATGACCTCGCGGGTGTTCGTCCAGATCTCCACCGGGTCGTGCTCCACCCAGCCGGCGCGCGGGAAGATCTGCTCGTGTTCGCGCTGACCAGTGGACACGATGGCCCCACTGTGGTCGAAGAGGATCGCGCGCGTGGACGTGGTGCCCTGGTCGATGGCCATCACGTAGCGGGGGGTGGTCATGTCCTACTCCTTCGGAGGTGGTCACGGGGGTGTGGGGGTGGCGGGCACGTTCCCGTAGGGGAACGTGCCCGCCGGGGTTGGACGGGCAGACCGCTCAGACGAACAGAGGCGCGGCGAGGCCGGCCAGGACGGCGCCGACGAGCGGGCCGACGATCGGCACCCAGGCGTAGCCCCAGTCCGAGCCGCCCTTGTGCCGGATCGGCGCGACGGCGTGGAACAGGCGGGGGCCCAGGTCGCGCGCCGGGTTGATGGCGTACCCCGTGGGGCCGCCCAGGCTCGCGCCGATCGCGACGACGAGCAGGGCCACCGCGAGCGGGCCGAGCCCGGAGGGGGTGGAGCCGAAGAGCAGGATCACGAACACCAGGACGAACGTGGCGATCACCTCGGTGACCATGTTCCACAGCGGGTTGCGGATCTCGGGACCTGTGGCGAACGTGCCCAGGATCGCGCCCTGGTCCGTCTCCGCCTGGTAGTGGTCGCGGTAGGCCAGCCAGGCCAGGGCCGCGCCGAGGAAGGCGCCGATCAGCTGCGCCGCGAAGTACGCGAGCGTGGTGCCGAGGGTCACGGCGATGCCGGGGGCGTACTCCTCGGCGCCGCTGACGAGCAGGCCGACGGTCACGGCGGGGTTCAGGTGCGCACCGGTCGCGGCAGCGACGTAGACGCCCGCGAAGACGCCCAGCCCCCAGCCGAAGCTGATGAGCAGCCAGCCTCCGCCGTTGCCCTTGGTCTTCGTCAGGACGACGTTGGCGACGACGCCGACGCCGAGCAGCAGGAGGATCGCCGTGCCGGCGATCTCATACAGGAAGATCGTGCCCATGGACGGGCTCCTTTCAGGGGACGGGGGCGGCGTCGGCGGCCGCGAGCGCGGCGGCGGCGGTGACGTCGTCGTGGGCGGTCTCACCGCGGAGGCGTGCGGCGACGAGGTTCTTGTACGCCCGGATCTCACCGGCGATGCGCTCTTCATCCCAGCCCAGCTCGGGGGCCACGAGGGACGCGATCTCCTCGGCTGCCGCGACGCCGCGGTCGCGGACCTCGGTGGACAGGCGCGTGCGGCGCTCGATGACGTCGTCCAGGTGGACGACGCCCTCGGCTCGGGCCGCGTAGACGATCTCGGCGCGCAGATAGCGCGGCGCCTCGGCGAGAGGGACGCTCAGGGACGGGTCGGCGTCGATCAGGTCGAGCACGTGGCGCAGCACGGTGCCGTAGCGGAACAGGAGCCGGTCCACGCGGGCCTCGTCCAGGCCGTAGTCGGCGGCGATGCGGTCCGCCTCCGCCTCGATCTCCGAGTAGCCGAGGCCGCCGAGCACGGGGATGTGCTCGGTGAGGCTGGGACGGGTCGGGTGGGTCTCGCGCACCACGAAGTCCACGACGTCCTCGGCCATGGCCCGGTACGTGGTCCACTTGCCGCCGGCCACGGCGGTGAGGCCGGGGGCCACCTCGGTGACGGTGTGCTCACGGGAGATCTTGGTGGAGCCGCCGTCGGATCCGGTGACCGGCTGCAGGAGCGGGCGCAGGCCGGCGTACGTGGCGACCACGTCGTCACGCGTGAGGTCCTCCTTCAGCACCGCGTTGGCGTGCTCGAGGATGTAGTCGATGTCGTCCGCGGTGGTGGCCGGATGGGCCACGTCCTCCGCCCACGGGGTGTCCGTGGTACCGATCACCCAGTACTCGTCCCACGGGATGAGGAACAGCACGGACTTCTCCGTCTTGGTGATCACGCCGGTGGCGGCGTCGGCGCGGATGCGGTCGCGCGGGACGGTGATGTGGGCGCCCTTGGAGGCGAGCACTTCGAGGCCGCCGTCGGCCTCGGCCAGCTCCTGCTGCTCCTGGGTCCACACGCCCCCGGCGAGGATGACGGCGCGCGCGTGCACGTCGAACTCCTCGCCGGAGGTCTCCTCGCGGACACGCACGCCCTGCACACGGCCGTCGTCGCCGCGCAGGTAGTCGGTGACGGCGGTGTAGTTGGCGGCCACGGCGCCGTGGTCCACGGCGGAGCGCACGAGCATCATGGCCAGGCGGGCGTCGTCGAACTGGGCGTCGGCGTACTCCACCGCGCCGACGATCTTCTCGTCGTCGAGGGAGGGGAAGGTCGCGGCCATGGAGCGGCGGCTGAGATGGCGGTGCGCGCCCATCGCGCGTCGGCGGCCGAGCGACTGCATGGCGTCGTACATGGTGACGCCGGCGCCGATGAAGCCGCGGTCGATCACCTTGTGGAAGAACGGGAAGACGAAGCGCAGGGGGCGCACCAGGTGGGGCGCGGTCTGGGTGAGCAGCAGGTCGCGCTCCCGCAGCGCCTCATACACCAGCTTGACGTCCAGCATCTCGAGGTAGCGCAGGCCACCGTGCATGAGGCGGGAGGAGCGGGACGAGGTCCCGGAGGCCCAGTCGCGGGCCTCGACGATGCCCACGTCGAGGCCGCGGGTGGCCGCGTCGAACGCGGCGCCCACGCCGGTGGAGCCGCCGCCGACGATCAGGATGTCGAGGGGGGCCTCCGGGCTGGTGGCCCGGAGGCGGGCGAGGTGATCCTCCCGCGTGGCGGCGGAGAGGGGGACGGTTCGCAGGGTCGGCATGGGGGGTTGCTCCTTTATCAGTGGAAGCACAGTGTAGTGGCGTGGCTCACGATACCCAGTATCAGCACGAGCCGAGGTTCATGATGTCACTCCCGGGTCGCGGGTGCCCACGCGCCGGGTACGGTCTCGCGGAACCCGAGCCGCTCGCACAGGGCCACGTCGGTGCGCGTGGAGGTGGCCCGTCTCGCACGGTCCCCGGACTGTGGCACCTCACCCTGTTCCGCTGGAACGAGGGCGGAGCGCCCCGGGTGACGCGTACCCACGGGTGAGGCCCCGCCCCTACACTCCGACCATGGACATCACCGTCGGCGCCGTCGGCCGCGCCTCGCTCTCGGACTGGGAGCAGGAATGCTGCGGTGACCCGATCGCCGTGGGGGAAGTCCACGAGCTGATCCTGCTGCCCTCCCGGGGAGTGAGTCAGGCTGGGCCCCTGGCCTCTGCAGGCTGGGTCGTCACCCATCACGACGACGGCAGCCCCGCCGGGTCGATCCCGTTGCGTCGTGTGCGGGCCGTTGTGAGGGCGGTACACGAGGTGTGGCCCTCGGGGCGGCTCGCCGAGATCGACCGCGTCCCCGGCCACGCTGACCTGACGATCCTGGAGCCGGAGGAGGCCACCGGCCTCGGCTTGGGGGAGGTCGTCTACGTCGGCGCCTACGAGCCGGTGCTCCCCGAAACTCCCCGCCCTGACGAGTGGCTTCTCGACCTGGAGATCCTCGAGGACCTCGGTCCGCACACCTGGTGAGCCTCGCGAGTCCACCCCCTCACGGTCTCGAGCTACATGGGGTGAGCGTAGAAGCCCGTTCGTCGTCATAGATGGCCCCTCACCCCCCGGTCGCTCGCGAGCATCGCGTAGACGAGGGTGTCCGTCCACTCGCCCTTGCTCCACAGGTCCTGCCGGTGGTGTGCCTCTCGACGCATCCCGAGCGTCTCGGCCAGTCGGGCGGACGCCGTGTTGCGGGCATCCATCTGTGCCACCACCCGGTGCAGGCCAGACGTCTCGAACCCCAGGTCCAGCAGCGCAGCCGCGGCCTCCCGGGCGAAGCCTTGACCGGCATGCCGCGGATCCAGTGCCCAGCCGATCTCCGCGACACCGCGCTCGCGGTCCGTCAGCCACAGGATCACGTCACCCACGGGGACGCCCGCGTGCTCCACCACCAGGGACACCGCCCCGGATGGGCCGCCGAGGTCGTCCCACGTGATCCGCTTGGCCAGCTTCGCTCGCGCGGTCGCCTCGTCCCAGGGCTCGTCCAGCAGGTGGCGCACCACCACGGGCTGCATGTACATCTCCTGCAACCAGCCGAGGTCGTCCTCCCGGTGCGGCCGCAGCGTCAGCCGCGCGGTGGGCAACGGCCAGTCAGGGGCGCGGCCGCCCGCAGCCGCGCCCTCCTTGCGCCCCGCCGGAGGCGGGGCGTCGACGTCGGCGGGGACCGGCGTCGTCGTGCCGGACGCCCAGTCCTGGCGCAACATTGCGTAGGCCACGGACGCGAGCGGCTCGCCGCCGTCCACGGGCCAGCCGCGCCGGTAGTGCGCCTCCTTGACCCAGCCGGCCCGGCGGAAGGTGCGCAGCATGGGGACGTTGTCCTCGCGGGTCTGGCCCTCGAAGCGGTCCACCGCGGGCATCGTCTCGAAGACGTGCCGGGTGAGCGCGGTGAGGATCTGCGCGCCGAGCCCGCGCCCGCGGAACCGCTCCGCCACGCGCAGGTCGAACAAGGGGGTGGGGTCCGTGAGGTCCTCCAGGCGCACCACGCCGACGCGGCCGTGCTCGGGATGCTCGGTCCAGAAGGTGCGGTGGTCCTCATCCTCCCAGGCGCCGCCATCGACGGCCTTCTCCGCCTCCGGCCGGGTGACGCGCGGGCGCGTGTGGAACGGCCACGCGTTCTCGGTGAGCAGGGCGACGAGCGCGTCCCGGTCGGCGCCTGCCGGGTCGAGCGGAGTGAAGGTGACGTCCATGGGGCCGAGCGTAGGGGAGGGGACGTCACCGCCGCCCGCTGCCGTGACCCCATGGCCACGCCCCTCCTCGACCTCGCGGCGCGCCGCGCGAGGAAGCCCGGGACGCGCAGGCCGAGATCGGCTGGATCATCGCCCCGGTCCACGCCGGCCGGGGCCACGCCACCGAGCTGGCCTGTGCCCTGCTGGACCTCGCCTTCACGGGCCTCGGCTTCCGACCCGTGGAGGCTCACGCCTTCGCGGACAACGCGCCCATCCTGCGCGTGATGGAGAAGGTCGGCCTGCGCCACGAGGGCACCTTCAAGGAGGAGTCACTGCACCGCACCCGCGCCTGGGTGGACGGCGTCACTTACGCGATGCTCGCCTCGGAGCATCGGGCCCGGGGCAGACGGCTTTCCACCTCACGACGCCCAGAAGTACGCAACTCTCTAGACATAACGTTGCGTAAGGTGGCGGCATGAGCAGCGATCCGCGCCCGACCCCGTGGGCCGTCGGCTGGGAAGAGCGCCCCTGGGCCGCGGGCCCGGATGACGCCGGGCTGCGCTCCCGCAGCGCTCGCGTGCGTGCAGCAGGCCCGTATCGAGCCGCGCTCCCAGCCCGTATCGCCCGACTCGGGCTCGACCTGCCCTCCGATCTGGCGACCGAGGTCGAGGAGGCGACGGCCGCCGTCGTGCGCTTCGACGCCGAGATCAGCCACGCCCTCCCGGGGCTCACCGGCGAGATCGCCCCGATCGACGCGGTGCTCCTGCGCACTGAGTCCGCGTCCTCCTCGCAGATCGAGCACATCTCCGCGGGCGCGCGAGCCCTCGCCCTGGCGATTCTCGGCGAACGCACCCGCCCGAACGCAGCGCTCGTGGCGGCGAACGTGAGGGCCATGGGCGCTGCTTCCCGGCTGGCTGCCGACCTGGACGAGCCCGCCCTGCTGGCCGCCCATCGTGCCCTCATGGACGGCCAGGAGCATGCCCGGCCGGGCGCCTACCGCGATGCGCAGGGGTGGATCGGGGGCGGGGCGCCCACGCCGCACGCGGCGCAGTTCGTCCCGCCCCACCCGGAGCGCCTGCGTGCCGGGATGGACGATCTCTTCGCCTACCTGCGACGCGCGGACGTGCCCGCCCTCGTGCAGGCCGCCATCGCGCACGCCCAGTTCGAGACCATCCACCCGTTCGCGGACGGCAACGGCCGCACCGGGCGCGTCCTCGTGCACGCCGTGCTGCATCGGGCCGGCGCGATCACCCGTATGGGGGTGCCCCTCTCCGCGGGACTCCTCACGGACACGGCCGAATACTTCGACGCCCTCACCGCCTACCGCGACGGCGACCCCGCGCCCATCGTGCGCCGCTTCGCGCAGGCCGCCCTGGCCGCCGTCGGCAACGGCCGAGAGCTCGTCGCGGACCTGGACGAGGCCCTGACCGGCTGGCGCGAGCGGCTCACCGCCCGGCGGGACGCGGCGGTCTGGCGGGCGCTCGCGGTGATCATCGCGCAACCCGCCGTGACCGTGGACCACCTGGCCCAGGTGCTGGGTGTCTCGCGCCCGGCCGCCCAGCGGGCCGTGGACCAGCTTGTCGAGGCCGGTGTGCTGCAGCCGGTCTCCAGCCAGCGTCGGAACCGGGTGTGGCTGGCCACCGAGGTGCTCGCCTGTCTGGACGAGTTCGCCGCGCGTGCGGGCCGGCGGGGTTGACGGGGGCGGTCTACAGGGTTGACCAGCCTCAGTGCCGTATGTAGTGCCCCGGCCATGGTCAGGCGAACACACGAGGTGAGGCCCGCGGGATGACTCGCGGTCCGTCAGCCACAGGATCACGTCCCCACGGGCATGCCCACGTTCCCCACCACCAGAGACACCGATCCGGCAGGGCCAGCCGAGGTCGTCCTCCCGGTGTGGGCGCAGCGTCAGGCGCGCGGTGCGCAACGGCCAGTCAGGGGCGGGGCCGCCCGCAACCGCGCCCTCCCCGCGCTCCACCCGGGACGTCGACGTCGGCTGGGTGCCACGCTTCGACGTCGACGTGCTGGAGGCCGCCCTGCGGCCCGTCCACGAGCGGCCCCGGTGGGAGGAATGGGGGCAGATCGCCGCGCCAACCCTGCTGATCACCGGGGAGAACGGGTACGTGCCCGCCGGAGAGCTGGACGAGATGCGGCGTCGGCGCCCGGATGTGCGGCACGTGCAGGTGCCCGGCGCGGGGCACGACGTGCACCTGGACGCGCCGGAGCGGGTGGCGGAGCTCGTGCGGGGGTTCGCGGCCTGATTGCTCTGGGGCAGGATCACCTCATGGACCACAAGCAGATCCTCCACGACGGGCTGCGCCGCCAGCGTGCGGCCCTCCTGCAGAAGCTCGAGGGCCTCAGCGAGCGCGACGCCCGCCTGCCGCGCACTCCCACCGGCACCAACCTGCTGGGACTGGTCAAGCACGCCGCCGTCGTCGAGCTGGAGTACTTCGGCGAGACGTTCGACCGCCCCGCGGAGGTGCAGCTGCCCTGGGCGGCGGCGGGGCAGTCGGAGGAGGACAACGTGGACATGTTCGCCGCCGAGGGGGAGTCCCTCGAGGACGTCCTCGAGTTCGCCCGCCGCTGCTTCGCACACGCGGACGCGACCATCACGGCCCTCGGCGCCGACGCCCACGGGCGGGTGGCGTGGTGGCCCGACGACAAGGCGGAGGTCACGCTCGCGCAGATCATCGCGCACGTCGCCCTGGACGAGGCCCGGCACGCCGGCCACGCGGACATCCTGCGGGAGCAGATCGACGGGCAGGCCGGCCTGCGCGCCCCGGGGAACAACCTGCCCGTGTGGGGCGCCGACCGCTGGGCCGCCCACGTGGACCGTCTGACCGCCATCGCGGAGGGGAGCGGCGGGCCGGGCCGGAACTGAAGGCACATGCCTCCCGTGCCGCCGCTGGGCCTACGCTGTGGCCATGACGAGTACTCCCGCTGCCGCCGTACCCCCTGCCCTCCAGCGCTCATTCGATGCGTGGGCTGCCGCCGGCAGGCCCGCCGACGAGCCCACGCGTTGGTCCTTCGATCACTGGACGGCCCACGTGCCCGACCTGCCCGCCTGCCTCGAGCGCGAGCCGCTGACCCGCGCCGTCGTCACCGGTTACGCCGCGAAGGTGACCGCCGAGGACCGCGCCGTGCAGCGGGACGCCTTCATCGCCGCGATGGTGTGGGGATACGGACGGGTCGGCTACGGCCCCTCCCGGGTGGAGCGCATCATGGCGCAGCCCGGGTTTGAGGAGCAGCTCGCCGACGTCACCCGCATCACCCTCGAGCAGGGCGGGCCCGCGGCCTTCGAGCACATCCGGCAGCAGCGCAAGAGCGGGGTCGGCTGCCTCAAGCACCTCGGCGCGGCCTTCGGCACCAAGTACCTCTACTTCCTCACCAAGGCCCACCGGGAGTCCGACATCGCCCCCGTCCTCGACTCCGTGGTGCGCGCTTGGTTCGCCGAGCATGCGAAGGACGTCGACGTCCGGATCGGCGGCGGTTGGACCTACCCCCGCAAGTACGCCACGTACGTGGAGACCATGCAGGCGTGGGGTGAGGAACTCAAGATCCCGGCCGACGACGTCGAGCGGCTCATCTTCCTCCAGCAGCAGGACGCCACCCAGGAGCCCTGGCGGGAGAGCTGGAGTTCCGCCGCCGCGGACCCGGAGGCCGGCGAGCTGCTCGAGGCCCTCCGCCTCGCGCTGGCCGACCTGGGCGCCGGGGACGACGCCGAGCCCCACCTGCAGGCTCTGGAGGACGTCATCGCCGACGCGGAGGACCGGGCGCCCGACGAGGCATGAAGCCCCGCCCGCCGGAGTGTCGGCCGGCAGAGGTGGGCGTGCCGCATGCTCGACGCGGCACTGGTTGACGCGTGGCCTGGCCACGGGCTGTCCGCGGCGGTTCCCATCGACGGCTGGGCCTGCTCCCGTGGCTCGCCGGGCTCCGGCTCCTCGCTGGAGGTGCGGCTCAGCGGCGGCGGCATAGCCGAGTGCCTGGAGCAGCTCCTCTCTCCGTTTGCGGGGGAATCTCACACCTGACCCGTACAGAACCCGGCCTACAGCCGGTTTCCCCTCCAAGCAGGATGGCCCCATGACGCGCCTGCTCTCCGGGGACTCCCTCACGCTCGACCTCGCACCGGAGGACCCCGCCGACCTCCTCGCCCGCCTGTGCGCGGTTGGCGTCGGGATGAACGTGTCCGCTGAGCAGCTGATCGGCGACGAGTCCGGTGTGCACCGCGGCCTGTACCTGCGTGTCGTGGACCACGTCCCGTGGCTGCGCGGCTTCGCATGCGACGACCTCCACGTCTTCGACCCCGAGGACCGGTGGATCCTGGCGCGGTGAGGGGTCAGCGATCCATCGCAAGGGCGCCTACCGTGTCCAGGACCCTCCGTAGGCTCGAGGCGCAGCCGGGGTAGATGTCCCGGACGAAGAGAGGACATTGGCATGACCACCAAGGTGGGGTTCATCGGGGCCGCTTCCCATGCTCTGCAGAACGGTCCCCAGCTGTTCGCACGCGTCGAGGACGGCGGTGTGGTCATCGGTGGGCGTAGCGGCGAGGTCGTGCCGGATTCGACCGGGCTATACGCGGTTGTCGCGCAGGATCCTGACGCGGCGCGAGCCGAGCTGCGATTGGACACGTCTGTCAGTCGAAGCGATGTGCTTTACATCGGCAAGGCCGAGGGCAGCCTGCGGGCCCGCCTGGAACGCAAGCATTTCGCGGACGGCGGCACCGCGCACTCCACTCTGCGCCGCACCCTGGCCGCACTCCTGGTGGATCGGCTGGACCTGGAGCCGGTCGCCGTCGCCTCCGCGGGTCGATTCACCCTCACCCCGGAGAGCGGCGAGCAGCTGACCACCTGGATGCGGCGTCACCTCGCCGTCCGCGTGTGGCAGGCACCCGCCGGGTTCGCGGAAGTGACACCGCTCGGAGACATTGAGAAGCCTGTGATCGACACGCACACCCCGCCGTTGAACCTCACCTACGGCGGCACCAGCCCCGAAGCACAGCTGCTCCGCCAGCGCATCCGGAAGGCCCGCACGGCCATGGCGGAGCAGGCGAAGCGTGGTGTGGACGTGGTGGGGGCCGATTCGTCGGCGCGCGCGACCGTCGGCGACTTGTTCCGCCGCCGCCCCCGCCAGTACGGGCTGCGGGGAAGCGTCGGTCTCTGGGAGGAGCTCGCTGAACGGCTCGACGACACCCCCATGCCCACCAGTGAGTATGAACTCGGCCGGCTCCTGCGCGATGCGCTCGATCGCTCCCTCGAGGGGGCCGAGCCTTACGACGAGGACAAGGTCAATGTGGAGCGGTTCAACCGCGGAGGCATGAGTCAGGGCCTCGTCCATCTGCCCTGGTGGGAGGACCAGGCCATCCCCCTCCTCCTCGACCGCTGGGGAGCCTGGGCGGACACCCGGGGTCTCCTCGGCCCGGAGGACTACATCGGGAGCTGGTGACCCGACAGTGTGTGGTGCCTGCCGCCGTCCTCGATGGCCTCCTTCGCCACCGGCCGGGTGACGTGGGGCGCACAGGGAAGGGCCACGCGTTGCCGGTGAGCAGCGCAATGAGCTCCGCGCGGTCCGCGCCGGCGGGGTCGAGACGGGTGATGGCGACGGTCATGGGGCGAGGGTGGGCGCCGGCATCATGGGCGCCTCCCCACCCGGACCCCTTCCGAGTCCGACACAATGCATACATCCATGCATGCATCCGATTACTCTGGCCCGCATGACTCCACTCTCCGACCCCTTATGGGGCAGTCGTGCCACGGCTGCCGGCCGCCTGGCCCACGACGTCGCCTGGCGCATCGTCCGCGGTGAGATCGCCGCGGGGGAGATGCTCACCGAGGTCCAGCTCTCCACGGAGGCCGGCATCTCCCGGACGCCGGCCCGGGAGGCCCTCCTCCAGCTCGAGCGCTGGGGCCTGGTGCGGCTCCTCCCCAAGAAGGGCGCGGCCGTGCAGGCCCTCACGCCGCAGAGCGTGGCCGACCTCACGGCCCTGCGCGGCCTCCTCGAGTCCACCGCCCTCGCCACGGTCGCCGCGCGGCCCGACGCCGTCGGGCCCCTCGTCGCCACGCTCACCGCCAACCTGGAGCAGCAGCGCGCCGCCCTGGACGCCGGCGACCTCGCTGCCTTCTCCGCGCTGGACGTGCGCTTCCACCGGGACGTGATCGCCACGTGCGGCAACGCCGCCTTCGACGAGGTCGTGCGCACCTTCGCCCCCCGCCTGGCCCGCCTGATCCACGCCGCCACCGGCGGATCCGTCGACGCCGCCCGCCGCCTCCTCGATGGGCACGCCGAGATCTGCGCCCAGCTGGCCGCCGGGCGCGCCGCAGACGCCCAGCGCGCCCTGCAGGCGCACCTCGACGCCGCGGGGAGCGGCGTCGTCCCCGGCCTGCCGCCCGTGGGCCCGTCCGAGGCAGGTGAACCCCGATGATCGAGGGCCTGCTGATCCTGCTGCTCTGCCAGCTGGCGGGCACGCTCGTGGCCGACACGCTGCACCTGCCGATCCCCGGGGCCGTGCTGGGCATGCTCCTGCTGCTCGGCCTGCTCGCGTGGCGCCGGCCGGCCGAGGACGCGCCGGTGATGACGGCGAGCCATCACCTGCTCCAGCACCTGCCGCTGCTGTTCGTCCCGGCGGGCGTCGGCGTCGTCGCGGTGCTGGGCCTCATCGAGGAACACCGGGCGCTGATGCTGGTCGGCTTCGTGGTGCCCTGGCTGCTGGGGCTGGTGGTCACCGCCGGCGTCGCCGCCCCGCTCGCCCGCCGCCTCACGGACAAGGAGGACGCACAGTGAACGCCGCCGAACTGACCGACTCCCTCGCCGAGGCCTGGGACGCGCTCCTGCACACACCGCTGTTCGGCATCGCGCTGACCCTCGCCGTTGCTGTGCTCTCCCGCCGCCTGTGGCTCGCCGCCCGGCAGACCGCCCTGCTCACGCCCGTGCTCGTGACGATCGTGCTGGTGGCCGCGTTCCTGGCCCTGACCGGCATCGACTACGAGACCTACATGAACGGCGGCAGCTACCTCACCTTCCTGCTGGGCCCCGCCACCGTGGCCCTCGCCGTCCCCCTGTACCGGGCCGGCCCTGACATCCGGAAGCTGCTGCTGCCGGTCGCCGTCGGGGTCACCGTCGGCTCGCTGACCGCCATGGTGAGCGCCGTGCTGATCGTGCGGGCAATGGGCGGGGACGCCGCGCTGGCCGCCACGTTCGCCCCCAAGTCCGCGACGACGCCGATCGCCATGGCGGTGGCCGACGCCGGCGGCGGGATCGTTTCCCTCGCCGCCGTGCTCCCCGTGCTCACCGGCGTGCTCGGCGCCGTGCTGGCCCCCTGGGTGCTCGACCGGCTGCGCGTGCGCGACCCCCGCGTGCGCGGCCTGGCCATCGGCGTGAGCTCCCACGGCATCGGCACCGCCCGCGCCCTCGCCGAAGGCCCGAAGACCGGTGCGTTCTCCGCCCTCGCCATGGCCTGCTCCGGTGTGCTCACCGCCCTGCTGGCCCCGCTGGTGCTGGCGATGACGGGGTGAGGGGCCGGGCGGCCGCCCCCGGCCGGGCAGCCGCCTCGACCCGCTCCAGCCGCGGCGGCGTCCTTACCGTGTCCGCCCCGCCTGCCACCCTGGTCCTCTTCCTTCCCCGCGGGCCGCCCGCCGGCCCTCGCAGGCGCGGTGACGCGGCCCGGTCCTGCGAACGAGAGGACCCCACCCATGATGGGCCCGTCCCACGCGGCCACCGGCGCCGCGGCCTGGCTGGCGCTCACGCACTGGCAGTCGCCGATCGCCGTGCTGCACCTGCCCGCCGAACTCCAGCTGCTCGGCGCCGTGACCACCGCCGGCGCGGCCATGATCAGCGACTGGGACCACCCCCGCGCCACCGTCGTCCACGCCCTGCCGCCCCTGACCGAGTGGATGAGCCGCGGCATCCGCCACGTGGCCGGCGGGCATCGGCGCGGCACACACTCGCTGGTGGGGGTCGCGGCGTTCACCGCCATCGCGACGGCGGCCGCCTCCATCCAGGTGCCGATCGCGGGGCACGTCTACACGCCGGGGCAGGGGGTCATCGCCGCGTTCCTGGCGGCCGTGGCTGCCAAGGCCCTCCGACTGCTCCCGAACCGGGGATGGAGGGCCGCGTGGGCGCTCGGCATCCTGGTCGCGGTGTCGGCGACCGTCCTCAGCGACGGGCTGTGGTGGATCCCCGCCTCCGTGGCCGTCGGCGTGAGCGTGCACATCCTCGGCGACGCCCTCACCAACAACGGGGTGGCCCTGCTCTGGCCGCTCAGTCCGGAGCCCCCCACTCGCCTGTGGTGGTGGCAGTCCTCCGGACGGTTCCGGCTCCCCTTGCTCGGCCGGACCGGGTCCTGGCGGGAGTGGGTGCTCGTCTCGGTGGTCACCGCGTTCACCGTGGTGCGGGCCGTGCGACTCGTCCCGCTCGCCGCTCGGGGGGTGGCGGCACTGTTCTGAGCGGCAGCACCCGGCCACCGCCGCCCCCTCACGCCTCCGGGAACCACCCCGCCCGCACGGTCGCCTCGGTCCCGCGCGGCAGCCTCGGACGGCCGCCGGCGGCCAGGTCCCGGCAGGCGTCCGTGAGCGCTTCGAACGGCCACCCCGGGACCCGGGCCTGCCCCTCGGCCGTGCCGTCTGCGCGCCAGTGCACGTGCCAGTCCCGGCGTTGCAGCCCATGACGGCCCCGCAGGCTCACCCCCCTCCCGACCGCGCGCACGACCGCCTGGTCCACGGCCTCGAGCAGCTCGTCCGACCCGGGGTCGCATGCGTCGCATCCGCAGTCCGGGAGCAGCGCGTGCACCTGCCCCGGGGCGCCGACCGCCACCCGGAGCACCGGCAGGACGCCGCCGTCGTCGTCCTGGGGCACGTCCGTCTCCAGCAGCCACCAGGGGGAGGCGCCGTCGACGCCGGCCGGCGGCGCCACCCGCAGCGCCCGGTCCACGGGGACCGCCAGGTCGGCGCGCCCGGCCTCGTCGAGCGGGATGCCACGCACCGGGTCCGGGGCGACGGCGGCGCCCGCCTCCGCGAGCACCTCGGCCCACACGAGGGCCCGGGCGCCCGCGATCCGATACCGCTGCGGGTCGGTCACCCGGGAGTACTCCTCCTCCCGAGGCGGGGCGCCGTCCGGGTGCGGGGCAGGCCAGGTGGGCAGGTCGAGGGCGGCGTACCGCCGGGCCACCTCCGTGCGCAGACGCGGCAGGGTCGTCATGGGAGGCTCACCGTGTGTCCGGCCCGGGCGGTCATCCTGAGCTCACTCCGCCGGCGTCAGTTCCCGCTTGAGGATCTTGCCGGTGGCGGTCTTGGGCAGCCCGTCCCGCACGGTCACGGTGCGCGGGTACTTGTAGGGCGCCACCTGGGACTTCACGTGCTGGATCAGCTCCTCCTCCGTGGCGTGCGCACCGGGGGCGAGCACCACGTGCGCGGCGACCTCCTGGCCGAGCTCCGGGTGGGGCACCCCCACCACGGCGGCCTCCGCGACGGCCGGGTGCTCGTAGAGCACCTCCTCGATCTCGCGCGGGTACACGTTGAGCCCGCCGCGCAGGATCATGTCCTTCGTGCGGTCCACGATGGAGTAGTTGCCCGCGGCATCGCGCCGGGCGAGGTCGCCGGAGCGGAACCAGCCGTCCTCGGTGATGGCCTGGGCGGTGGCCTCCGGCTTGCCCCAGTAGCCCTTCATCACGTTCTCCCCGCGGATCCACACCTCGCCCAGGGTCTCCTCATCGCCCTCGGGCACGACGGCCCCGTCCGGCGTCACCAGCTGCATCTCGCACCCTCGGACGGCGCGTCCGATCGAGCCCGGATGGTGCTCCTCGCCCGGGTGGTTGAAGCACGCCACCGGGGAGGTCTCGGACAGGCCGTAGCCCTCCAGGATCTCGCAGTCGAAGGTGGCCTCGAAGCGGCGCAGCAGCTCCACGGGCAGGGCGGATCCACCGGAGACGCCCAGGCGCAGGCTGGCCAGGTCCTCCGGATGGTCCTTGGCCGCGGCCAGCACGGCCCCGTACATGGTGGGCACGCCGATGAACACGTCCACCGCGCACTCCCGGACGGTCTGCGCGGCCACGGCGGGATCGAAGCGGGGGATCAACGCCAGGCTGGCGCCCATCGTCACGGGCGCCATGAGCGCGCACGTGAGGCCGAACACGTGGAACAGGGGCAGGCAGCCGAGCACGGTCTCCCCGTGCTGGAGCTGGATCAGCGTCTCCGCCGCGGTGTCCGCGTTGGTGCCCATGTTCCGGTGGGTCAGCTGGGCCCCCTTGGGGCGGCCGGTGGTGCCGGAGGTGTAGAGGATGACGGCGTCGTCCTCGAGGTCCCGCTCGACGGTCTCGGTGACCGGGCCGGGGCTCTCCGCGAGGTGCGGGGCGAGGCCGTCCTCGCCGAGGGTGCGCAGCGGCACACCGCGCTCGCGGGCGCCCTCCACGGCTTCCTCGGACGGCACGGACCACAGCATCGACGCGCCCGAGTCCTCCAGGTAGTACTCGATCTCGCGGCGCTTGAACAGCGGGTTCATCGGGACGACGACGGCGCCCAGCTGCAGGGCCGCGAAGAACACCACCGGGAACGCCGGGATGTTCGGCACCATGAGCGCCACGCGGTCCCCGGGGCCGATGCCCTCCTGCCGCATGAGCCCGGCCAGACGCTGGGACTGGTCCTGCAGCTCCGCGTATGTCATGCGGTTCTCGCCGAGGATCAGGGCGGCGGAGTTCGGATGCTCGGCGGCGGTGCGCTCGAGGCGGGCGGGCAGGGTGAGGGTCACGACGGGCCTCCGGGGGGAGTCGGATGTGATGGGAACCACAGCGTAACGCCCGGCGGTGCTCGTTCGCTGTGAGCCGAGTGGGGTGTGTCGGCCGACCTCACGCCAGCGACATCACCGCGGTTCTGCCCGGCGGTGATGTCGCTGGCGCGCGGTCATCCATCGGCCCCGCCCGCGTCGCCGATCTGTCGTCTTCACAGCACAGGGGCGCAAGACTGGTCCCCGCACACCGCCGCCCGGACCGCCGGGCCAGACCGGAGGACAGACCATGACCGCACAGACCCCCGCCACCCCTGCCATCCCCGCGACGATGAAGGCGGTCGTCATGCGTGCGCCGGGCGACGTCGTCGTGGAGGAGGTGGACACCCCGCGCGTCGCTCAGCCCACGGATGTGGTCCTGAAGCTGGCCGCCGCGTGCGTGTGCGGCTCGGACCTGTGGCCCTACCGCGGCCACAACGACGTCGACCACCGGCGCATGGGCCACGAGTACGTCGGCACGATCGTGGAGAAGGGCGAGGACGTCGCCACCCTCGAGGTCGGTGACTTCGTGATCGGCTCGTTCATGCTCTCGGACAACACGTGCGAGATCTGCCAGGCCGGCTACCAGTCCCGCTGCGTCAACGCCGGCGAGTACACGGGCAGCCAGGCGCAGTACATGCGTGTCGAGCTCGCGGACGGCTCCCTCGTGAAGGTGCCCGGGGGTGAGCCCTCGGACCCGGACCGCCTGGCCGACTACCTCGCCGCCTCGGATGTGCTCGGCACCGGCTGGTACGCCGCCGTCGCCGCGCAGGCCGGCCCCGGCAAGACCATCGCCGTGGTCGGCGACGGCGCCGTCGGCCTGTGTGCCGTCCTGGCCGCCAAGACCCTCGGCGCGGAGAAGGTCATCGTGTTCTCCCGCCATGAGGATCGGGCCGCGCTCGCCCGTGAGTTCGGCGCGGACGTCGTGATCGCCGAGCGTGGCGAGGAGGGTGCCGCCCAGGTGCGTGAGCTCACCGGCGGCTACGGAGCGCACGGGGTGTGCGAGGCCGTCGGCACGCAGGGCTCCATGGACCAGGCCCTGGCCTCGGTGCGCCCCGGCGGGTACGTCGGGTTCGTGGGCGTCTCCCACGACCAGACCCTCGACGGCTCCGACCTCTTCGGCCGGCAGATCCACCTCGAGGGCGGGCCCGCGCCCGTCCGCCGTTTCCTGCCCGAGCTGATCGAGCGCATCCAGTCCGGGGAGATCCAGCCCGGCCGCGTGTTCACCGCGCGCATGCCGCTCGACGACGCCGCCGAGGCGTATCGGGCCATGGACGAGCGCCGCGAGATCAAGGTGCTGCTGGAGGTCTGAGGCCCTCCGCGGCGGGCGGAGGTGCCGAGAGGCTCCGCCGCCCCTCAGCCCTTCTTCACGGTGATCGTCCACTCTGCGGCGCCGCGCTTCACGAAGTCGGTGACCTCGTGGCCGTTCTCCGCGGCCCAGCGGGGCAGGGAGTCGGTGGCCTGGGTGCAGTCGAAGTCGATCACGAGCTCGTCCCCGGAGGGGATCTGCTGCATCGCCTGGTTGGCCTCCACGAGCGGGAAGGGGCAGACCTGGCCGTCGGTCTCGAGCAGGTGCTTCGCCATGGTGTTCTCTCCTTGATGTCGGTGGTCAGAGATCGTGCGCGGGCGGGCCGGCTCAGCCGATCGGCGTGAGCTTCACGGGGCGCGTCGCCCCGGCGTCCGTCACCGCGCCCTCGGCCGAGGTGAGGCCGGAGCCGGAGGCGGGGACCGGCGTCGTGCCCTTGCCGCGGTGGTTGAGGATGAAGAGCTTGGCCGCCAGGCCGGTGCCGAGCACCATGAACACGAGCGCGGTCCAGCCCTGGAAGCTGAAGGTCGCGGTGTTCACCATCGCGTTGCCGATGGTGCAGCCGCCGGCCCACGCCGCGCCCCAGCCCATGCCGAGGCCGCCGATGATCGAGCGGACGGTGGTCTGCGCGTCGGGCACGCGGACGCGGAACTCGCCGGAGGCCTTCGCGGCGATGAACGAGCCGATCAGCAGGCCCGTCACCATCAGCACGCCCCAGTCCACGAGCTCGAGTTCGCCCGTGCCGAGGAACGCGCCGATGTTCGCGGACGGACCGGTGATGCCCAGACCGGACTCGCGGCCGGTCGCCCAGGAGAGCGGCCACGCGAGGATCGCCAGCACGCCGATGATCGCCGCGGTGACGAACGGGTGCCACGCCTTCTCGGTGAGCACGTGCGCGAGGCCGGTCTTGGCGGCGGGCAGGCGGAAGCGGGTCATGGCCGCCTCGCGACGCAGGTGATGACGCACGGCCAGGCCGACGCCGGCCACGAGCAGCGCCACGAACACCCACGGGGACAGCCCCGTGAGCTGCTGGAACGAGCCCGTCTGCGTCTCCACGGAGCGGACGGCCTCGGTGGTGCCGGCCAGCGGTCCCTTGCGGAAGGCGGTGGCGCCCACGATGTAGAAGATCAGCGCGAACCACGAGCCCACGAGGCCCTCGCCCGCGCGGTAGTAGGTGCCGGTGGCGCAGCCGCCCGCGAGCACGATCGAGAAGCCGAAGATCAGGCCGCCGATGATCGTGCCGAGCCACGGGAACGTCTCCGCCTCCAGGGTGATCACGCCGAGCGCGTCGAGGGCGAACACGCCCACCGACTGGACGGCCACGATCACCATGAACGCGGTGAGCCATCGGGTGGACCGGATAGTGAACAGGTCGCGGAAAGCGCCCGTGACGCAGAAGCGTCCGCGCTGGAACACGAAGCCCAGGACGAGGCCGAGGAGGAGTCCGGTGATGATCATGCCTGCCATGAGACAGGGTGCGGCCGGTCCCGCGCGCCGGGCAGGACGTGCGGGGTAACAGTCGCAGGGCTGTGCCGGGGACGACGCGCGGGGGCGCCGTGGGCGACGCTTGACCCTCCCCTTGGGGGAACGCCCACGCTGGGATCACCTGAGAGAAAGGTCGCCCCATGAGCCCCCCGATGACCGTCGGCGAGTTCGCCCTCGCCACCGGACTGAGCGCGAAGGCGCACGCGGCCGAGCTGCGGCGCCGCCGCGACCTCGAGGACCGCGCGCTCGCGCTCGCGGCCGCCGGTGTCTACGCGGCCCCGGATCCTGACGACGACGGCGCCCCCGCCCGTCCCGGCCCCGTGGCGGAGCGCACGGTCGGGCCGACGCCGTGGGCCGGCGTCGTGCAGCGGGTGGCCCTGGACGAGGCCGGTGAGGAGGCGGCCACCGAGCTCGCGAACGACGCCTTCGCGACGCTGTTCCAGGCGCTCGCGGAGGCGGGGTCGGCACCGGCCGGGCCGCCGTGGACGGCGCTGCGTCCGGTGCCGGGCGCCGCCGACGTCGTGGAGACCGTCCTGGCGGTCCCGCTGAGCGGTCCGGCTCCCGAGGGTCTCAGGGTCGACGGGCACGAGGTGGTGACCGGGACGCTGCCGCGCCGCGTGGAGCGGTACGTGGACGTGCGGGCCGACGCGGGCGACGTCGACCTCCTCGACGACGCCCCCGGCGGCGCGCTGCCCCATCCGGACCTGCTGGGGCTCATGGACGCGTTCGACGCGGAGGACGCCGGCGCCGCGCCGGAGATCCGCCAGATCCTCGCGGACCCGGAGGCCGGGCACGTCGAGCTGGCGGTGACAGTGCGGGAGGAGGCGGGGGCGGGGCAAGGGTGAGCCGGTGCGGGGACGGCACGGCGTGTCCGGCCGGCCGACCCTGTCGGTTCCGCGCAGACCCCCGGGGGGCTCAGGGGTGCCCGGGGTGGCCTAAATGTGATGAAGTGCACGGATCCTGTCCGCGACCTGGGAAGTGACCATGGAGCAGTTCGTCACCGCCGCCAACTCGATCATGTGGAGCCTGCCCATGGTCGTCGGGCTCCTCGCCCTGGGCCTGTACTTCACGATCCGCATGGCGGCTCCCCAGGTGCGGCTGCTCAAGGACATGGTGGGTCAGCTGGCCAGGGGAGGATCGTCGTCGGCGGGGATCAGCTCGTTCCAGTCGTTCGCCATGGCCCTGGGCGGGCGCATCGGCGTCGGCAACATCGCGGGCGTCGCGGCCGCGATCTACCTGGGCGGCCCGGGCGCGCTGTTCTGGATGTGGGTGACGGCGATCCTCGGCGCCCCCGTGGCGCTCGTGGAGAGCTCGCTCGCACAGCTCTACAAGCACAAGGTCCGCGGCGAGTACCGCGGCGGGCCCGCGTACTACATCCTCGAGGGGCTCGGCCGGAACTGGCGGTGGCTGGCGGTCGCGTACGCCGCGGCCACCGTGTTCGCGACGGTCTTCACCGGCCCGCAGATCCAGGCCAACGCCGTCACCGCCGCCACGACCGAGGCGTGGGGCTGGGACCCGCTGTGGGTGGGTCTCGGGATGGCCGTGCTGTTCTGCGTGATCGTGTTCGGCGGCATGCACCGCCTGGGCCGCACGGTGGGCCTCGTGGTCCCGTTCATGGCCGGCGCGTACATCCTGGTGGGGCTGCTCGTCGTCGGACTCATGTGGCAGCAGGTCCCCGCGATGTTCGGGCTGATCTTCTCCAGCGCGCTGGGCCTGGACTCGGTCTACGCCGGCATGCTCGGCGCCGCCATCGCGTGGGGCGTGCGCCGCGCCGTGTACTCCACCGAGATCGGCACCGGTTCGGGCGCCCAGGCCTCGGCGGCCGCCCACGTCTCCCACCCGGTGAAGCAGGGCCTGGCCCAGGCGTTCTCCGCCTATGTGGACACCCTGTTCGTGTGCACCATGACCGGCCTGGTGATCCTGTCCACCAACAGCTTCAACGTGCTGGGCCCGGATGAGGAGAGCCTCCTCGCGGAGCACGTGCCCGGCGTCGAGGAGGGCCCGGCATGGGTCCAGATCGCCATCGACGAGGCACTGCCCGCCTTCGGCCCGTCCTTCGTGGCGATCGCCGTCTTCCTCTTCTCCTTCACCACCCTGCTCTCCTTCGCGTTCTACGCGGAGACGAACGTCGCCTACCTCATCCCGAACAAGACGGCGCAGCGCGCGGTCATCGCGATCGCCCGGCTGATGCTGGCCGGCTCCATGGTGTTCGGGTCCGTGCAGAGCTCGGCCCTCGTGTGGGCGTTCGCCGACTTCGGCGTCGGCCTCTACACGTGGGTGAACATCGTGGCGCTCATCCTGCTGAGCCCCGTGGCCATCCGGCTGCTCAAGGACTACGACCGCCAGCGCCGCGCCGGCCAGGACCCCGTGCTGGATCCGCACGCGATCGGCGTCCGCAACGCCCGCCTGTGGGAGCAGATCCACGCGGCGTACCAGCAGACCGGCGACCTCGACCGCGCCATGGAGCACGTCGCCGACACCGCCCCGGACACCCGCGCGATCACCGTGGTGCGCGGGGGCCCGGAGCGCGGGGAGCGGTGAGCGGGGGTCAGCCCCGCTCCCGCACCCGAGAGGACCCCGTCATGACCGACGTCTCCACCTCCACCGACACCGCCGTCGGCGACTCGGACACCCGCCCCGCCGCCGCGCGCACAGACGCCCCCGCGGCCACGGTGCTGCTCGCCGGCCGGGCCGCGCTGGTCACGGGCGGCACCCTGGGCATCGGGTTCGGCATCGCCGCGTCGCTGCGGGACGCCGCGGCGCGGGTCGCCGTCACGGGGCTGACCGACGAGGAGTGCGCGGCCGCCCGCGAGGCCGGGTTCCCCGCGTACGTGCTGGACGTGCTTGCGTCCAACGCGGGCATCTACCCCCAAACCGGATCGCGGACATGACGGACGAGGACGTCGACCTGATCTTCGACGTCAACGTGAAGGGAACCATTCACACGGCGCAGGCGGCGCAGCTGGGCTTCGTGCGGTCCGTGGCGATCGAGCTGGCGCGCCAGGGCGTCACCGCACCCGGCGCCCCTTCCAGGACCCCGGCCTCACGCCGATCCGCCCGGTCCTGAGCAACGCCGGTTGAGTTATCACGGGTCTTCGCGCCCAGGACCCGCGATAAGTCAACCGGCGTTGCTTCGGGTGGCAGATCCGGGGCCGTCAGCTCCTCTGGTGAATCCGCGCCCGGCGCCCCGGCAGAATGACCCCATGGCATCCCCGCAGCCCCCCGCTTTCGGCCCCGTCCTCCACCACCGCGCCCACGGCATGGCCCTCGGCGACGCCATCTCCCCGCCGCTGGTGCACGCCTCCGCGTTCCACCTGCCCGGGTCCGGTCCCGACGGCGCCCCCGTCGCCCCCGGTGCGGACGTCGCCTTCCAATACGCCCGCTGGGGCACCCCCACCTGGGCCGCGCTCGAGGCCGCCCTCGGCGCGCTCGAGGACGCGGACGTCGCCGTCGTCCCCTCCGGCATGGCGGCCATCGCCGCCGCCCTGCTGCCCGTGCTCCGCCCCGGCGACCGCGCCCTGCTGCCCTCGGACGGCTACGGCGCCACCCGCGCCCTCGCCGCCGAGCACCTCGTGCCCGCCGGCGTCCACGTGGACTTCGTGTCCACGCCGGGCCTCGCGGACGCCGGCCTCTCCGACTACGACCTCGTGTTCGTCGAGACCCCCTCCAACCCCGGCCTGCGCGTCGCGGACCTGGCCGACGTCGCCGCCCGCGCCCACGCGAACGGCCGCCGGGACGGCGCGGGGGCCCTCGTGGTGGTGGACAACACGCTGCTGACCCCCCTGGGGCAGCGCCCGCTGGAGCTGGGGGCGGACGTGGTCGTGGCCTCGGACACGAAGGCCGTCAACGGGCACACGGACGCCCTCGGCGGGCACGTGGCCAGCCGGGACCCGCAGGTGATGGCGCGGGTGCGCGGCTGGCGGACCCTGGCCGGCGGGATCCTGGGCACCCACGAGGCCTGGCTCATCCACCGCGGTCTCGAGACCCTCGAGGTCCGCTTCGCCCGGATGTGCGCCTCGGCGCAGGCGGTCGCGGAGCTGGCCGCGGGCCACCCGGCGGTGCGCGCCGTGGTCTACCCGGGGCTGGCGGACCACCCGGACGCGGAGGTCGTGGCGCGTCAGATGACGGCGGCGGGCGGCCTCGTCGGGCTGCGGTTCGCGGACGCGGCGGCGGCCGAGCGGTTCATCGCCGCGGCGCAGTACGTGGTGCCGCAGACCAGCTTCGGCGGCACGCACACGGCGGCCGAGCGCCGCGCCCGCTGGGGCGACGACGTCCCGGACGGTTTCGTGCGTCTGTCCGTGGGCGTGGAGCCGACGGCGGAGCTGCTCGCCGATCTCACCCGGGCGCTGGACGCGGCGGCCGGGCCCGCCTGAGCCCGGCCCTGCCCGGTTGAGCCGGGCCCGGCTACGCTCGCGAATCAGCCCCCGCCGCCCCGCCCCAGGAGACCCGCCCCATGCAGCTCGACCTGATCGTGGAGAACGCGCACCTGATCACCGGCGACCCCGCCCGCCCGGCGGCGTCGCGGCTGGGGGTGTGGCGGGGCGCCGTCGTCGGGGTGGACGAGCAGCTCGACGGCCTCACCGCCCGCGAGCGCCTCGACGCGCGGGGGCGCACCGTCCTGGCCGGGTTCAACGACGCCCACGCGCACAGCGTCTGGTTCGGCCAGTCCCGGCTGGACGTGGACCTCGAGGGTGCGCGCACCGCGGAGGAGGTCCACCGCCGGGTCCGCGCCCGCGCCGCCGAGCTCGGCCCCGGCGCCTGGGTGACGTGCACCGGCTTCGACCCCGGCCACCTCACCGGCCCGCAGCCGGACCGGGACAGCCTCGACGCCGCCGCCTCAGGGCGCCCCGTGCTCATCCGCCACAACACGGGCCACGCCGTCACGGTGTCCGGGGCGGTGCTGGTCCTGGCCGGCGTGGGGGAGCAGGTGCTGCAGCAGCCCGAGGGCGGACGGATCCTCACGGATGCCGCCGGCCGGCCCACCGGTCTGTTGGAGGAGACCGCCATGAGCCTGGTGACCCGGCTGCTGCAGCCGGAGTCCCACGAGCACATCGGCGCGTGCCTGGCGCGGGCGTCGCAGGAGTACGCGGCCGAGGGCATCACCTCGGTGACGGATGCGGGGGTGGCCGGCGGGTGGATCGGGCACAGCCCGCTCGAGTTCGGCGCGTATCAGCGCGCCCGGGACGCGGGGCTGCTGCGCACCCGCTTCCAGACGATGGTCACCCTGGACGCGCTGCACCCGGTGGACGGCCATCCCGACGACGGCACGCACCTCACCCTCGACGCCGGCGTGCGCACGGGCGTGGGCGACGAGTGGCTGCAGATCGGGCCGGCGAAGGTGTTCACGGACGGGTCGATGCTCGGACAGACCGCCGCGATGACCGAGGACTACTGCGGCCACGGCCACGGCCGCGGCTACCTGCAGCAGGACGCGGGGGAGATGCGCCGGGCGTGCCTCGGTGCGGCGGCCGCCGGATGGGCGCTGGCCCTGCACGCGATCGGCGACGCCGCCCTCGACTTCGCGCTCGACGTGATCGCCGAGGCACGGGGCCGGTTCGGCCGTCCCGTGATGCCGCACCGCGTGGAGCACGGTGGGGTGGTCCGCGACGATCAGGTGGCCCGCATGGCCGAGCTGGAGGTCGTGATGGCCACCCAGCCGAACTTCATCAGCGCGTTCGGCGGGTCGGTGCGGGAGCGGATCGGGCCGGAGCGGGCCGTGCTGTCGTACCCGGCCGGACGGCTGCTGCGCGCGGGCCTGGTGCTGCCGGGCAGCTCGGACCGGCCCGTGGCCGGCGGCCGCCCGCTGGAGGTCATCCAGGACTTCGTGCTGCGCCGCACCGAGACCGGCGAGCAGTACGGCCCGGACGCGGAGCGGCTCACCGTGGCCGAGGCCCTGCACGCCTACACGGTCGGCTCCGCGGAGGCGACCGGCTGGGGCGGCCGCAAGGGACGGCTCGTCGCAGGCCAGCTCGCGGACTTCACGGTGCTCAGCGAGGACCCGCGCGTGGTGCCGAGCGACCAGATCGCGGCGATCGACGTCGTCGCCACCGCCGTGGGCGGGGAGTTCGTGCACGGCGGGCTGTGACGCCCGGCCCCGGCCCGGCACCCCGCGACGAGCCCTGCGATATGGCCCCTAAACCACGCGTTTGGGGGCCATATCGCAGGGCTCGTCCCGGAAGGGGGGTGGGGCATGTCCGGTGGCCCGGCGGTCAGCCGTGGCTCTGCTGGGGGGTTGCTCCCTACGCTCGGAGGACGGCGCGCAGACCGCGCGTCGCCCCGAGACCATGAGGAGCACCCCGTGGCGCACGACGACGCGAACACCACCACCACCGACCAGCTCACCCTGCAGGACCCCACGAAGCGCTACCCCGTGATCAGCCCGCCGGAGCAGTCGCTGCCGGGCACCGGCCTGGACGCGGAGATGACGCCGAAGGCCGACCTGGGTGAGAAGTCCTACCGCGGCACCGGCCGTCTCGAGGGCCGCAAGGCGCTCATCACCGGCGGTGACTCCGGCATCGGCGCGGCCACCGCGATCGCGTTCGCGCGCGAGGGCGCCGACGTCGTCATCAGCTACCTGCCCGAGGAGGAGAAGGACGCCCAGCACGTCCTCGAGGTCCTGCAGGCGGAGGGGCGCACCGCCGTCGGGATCCCCGGCGACCTGCGGGACAAGACGTTCTGCGCCGACCTCGTGGCCCAGGCGGTCGAGAAGCTCGGCGGGCTGGACGTGCTGGTGAACAACGGCGGCAAGCAGGTGGCGCAGGACTCGATCGAGGACATCGACGACGAGCAGCTCGAGGCCACCTTCGACGTCAACATCCTGGCCCAGTTCCGCCTGGTCAAGGCCGCCCTGCCGCACCTGAAGCCGGGCTCCACGATCATCAACACCACCTCCGTGGTCGCCTACATGGCCCCGGAGCAGCTGGTGGACTACTCCGCCACGAAGGCCGCCATCAACACCTTCACGAAGGCCCTGGGCCAGCAGCTGGCCCCGAAGGGCATCCGCGTGAACGCCGTGGCGCCCGGTCCGATCTGGACCCCGCTGCAGCCCTCCGGCGGCCAGAAGCCGGAGGCCCTGCCGGAGTTCGGCCAGTCCACTCCGCTGGGCCGCGCCGGGCAGCCCACCGAGCTCGCCCCGGCGTACGTGTTCCTGGCCTCGCCGGAGTCCTCCTATGTGGTGGGCGCGACCATCCCGGTGACCGGCGGCATGCCCACCCCGTGACCGGAGTCGGGCGTTCCTGTCCCGGGGCGGTCACACCACCAGGGACAGGAACGCGCCGAGCGCGAAGCCGACCACGGTGAGGAGCCCGGCCCTCTCCCCGCCCTTCTCGCGGGCCTCGGGGATCATCGTGTCGATCAGCATGACCAGCAGGGCGCCGGCCGCGAAGCCCTGGATGCCGCCGGTCAGGGCGGGGGAGGCGACGTCGGCGATCAGCCCGCCGCCCCACGTCGCCAGGGCGCAGACCACCGTCACGAGCGACCACTGGATCAGCAGGTGGCGACGCGTCTTGCCGCCGTCGAGGGAGTCGGCCGTGGCGGCGATGGACTCGGGCAGGTTGGACATGAAGATCGCCACGAGCAGCGCGAGGGACACGCCCTCGCCCGCGGCCAGCCCGATGCCCAGCACGATCTGTTCCGGGATGCCGTCCAGCAGCGCGCCCACGGTCAGCGCCGCGCCCGAGGACGAGCCGCCGGACCTCGCGGCGGAGCGCTCCACTGCACGGTCGCCGAGGAAGTAGGCGGCCGCGCCGAGCGTCAGCCCGATGCCGACGGCGGCGGGCCCGGCCGCCTGCACGCCCGCCTCCGCGAGCTCGAAGGACACGGACGCGATCAGGGCGCCGGCGCCGAAGGCGAGCACGAGGCCGATCGTGCCCATGTGCCAGCGGCGCAGGGTCGCCAGGACGGCGCCCACGAGCAGGGAGGACGCGGCGACCGCGCCCCACATCAGGGTCATCACGCGTGCCAGGCTACGCGCTGACCGGGGACGACGCCGGGCCGCCGCCTCAGCTCACCGCACGACCTCGTCCGCCTCGCCCGTGAGACCGAGCTTCTCGGCCACGTAGTCCACGTCCTTGTCCCCGCGGCCGGAGAGGTTGACGAGGATCCGCTCGTCCCGGCCCATCTGCGGGGCGAGGCGGATCGCGTGCGCCACGGCGTGCGCGGACTCGAGCGCGGGGATGACGCCCTCGAGCCTCGTGAGCCGCTGGAACGCGTCGAGCACGGCCGCGTCGTCCTCGGCCACGTACCGGACACGGCCCAGGCGCGCGAAGTGGGCGTGCTGTGGGCCGACGCCCGGGTAGTCCAGGCCCGAGGCGATCGAGTGCACGGGATCCGGGGTGCCGTCGTCGTCGGCGAGGACGAGGGTGGCCATGCCGTGGAGGACGCCGTCGCGGCCCTGGGTCATGGTCATCGCGTGCTCGCCCTTGGCCGAGGAGCGGCCGCCGGGCTCGACGCCCACGAGCGCGACGTCGGCGTCGTCGAGGAACGCGGTGAACGCGCCGATCGCGTTGGAGCCGCCGCCCACCGCGGCGACGACGGCGCTCGGCAGCGCCCCGAACCGCTCCTGGAACTGGGCGCGGGCCTCGCGGCCGACCACGGACTGGAAGTCGCGGATCATCGTGGGGAACGGGTGCGGGCCCACCACGGAGCCGATCGCGAACAGGTACTTCTCCGGGTCCGCCGCGTACACCTCGAACGCCGAGTCCACGGCCTCCTTCAGGGAGCGGCCCTCGCGCTCCACCGAGACCACCTTCGTGCCGAGCAGGCGCATGCGCACCACGTTGGGGTGCTGCTTGGCCACGTCGATCGCGCCCATGTGGATCTCGCAGTCGAGGCCGACCATCGCGGCCGCCGTCGCCAGGGCCACGCCGTGCTGGCCGGCGCCGGTCTCCGCGATCAGGCTGCGCTTGCCCATGCGCTTGGCGAGCAGCGCCTCGCCGATCGTGTGGTTGATCTTGTGGGCGCCCGTGTGGTTCAGGTCCTCGCGCTTGAGCACGATCCGTGCGCCGCCGAGCTCGTCGGAGAGGCGGTCCAGCGGGGTCAGGGGGGAGGGGCGCCCGACGGCGTCGCGCAGCAGGCGTCGGTATTCGGCGTAGAACTCGGGGTCCTGGCGCGCCTCGGCGTACGCGCGGGCGACCTCGGCCATGGGGCCGGCCAGCTGCGGGGGCAGGTGGGCGCCGCCGTACTGGCCGAACATGCCGTCCGCGGAGACGTCCAGGTCCGGGGTGGTGACAAGGTCGCAGGCCTCAGCGAGGGTGCGGGGTTCGGCGGCGCCTCTCAGGGCGTTGTCCTCGGGGTTGCGGTGGGTCATCGGGGGTCCTCCTGGGATGGGGCCCGCCGGAGCCGCTCATGACCGAGCCGCCCGGCAGGCGAGCGGCTCGTCGTGTCAGATGCGCATGACCGGGGCCGCCCTCAGGCGGTCCACCACTGCTGCGCGCGCATCTGCATGGGGCCAGCGTACTGCACATCGGGGCAGGCGCGAGTCTCACCATGTGGCTGCAAATCTCAGAATATGGACATCGCTCCCCGTCTCAGTGAATCGCGATTCACCCTGGATCCATGACCATCACCGCCGTCGACACCCAGTCCCTGACCGCCGAGGCCACCGCCGTGCTGGCCGCCACTCCGGGCATGCGGTACGCCGAGTTCCTCACCGCCGTCCCCGCAGTGCCCGGCATCGTGGCCGTGGTGGCCGAGGAGTCAGCCCGTGCCGCCCTGGGCCTCACCCCCGCCGCCGGTGACGTCCTCGCCGTCGACGTGGCCGACGAGAGCCTGCAGTGCCGCGAGGTGCGCGCCGCCTTCCAGTCCGGTCGTACCGGCGTCTCACCGCTGCGCCAGGCGTTCGCCGCCCTGCTGGCGGGCGAGCTCGGCCTGGACGTGGAGCGCACCAGCCCGGGTGCGGCGGGGGCGGGCTTCACCCTCACCCCGGAGTCCGAGCAGACGCTCACGGCGTGGATGCGGGAGCACCTGACGCTGCGCGCCTGGGTCGCCCAGGACGCCTCCGCCCTCGAGGGGGTCGCCCGAGAGGTGGCCGCCGACCTCGCCCCGGCCCTGCAGCCGGGCGCCCTGGAGGCCCCCGTGGCGCAGCGGGTCGCGGCCATGAGGGCCTCCGCCCGCCGGTCCGCCACGCTCTGAGCCGGCCGGTCGCCCGGGCGACGCCCTCGTCCGTGGCGCTCGGTCTCGTCGTGCCGGGAGATCACCCCGAGGCCGCTGACAGGATGGGTGCATGAAGCACGAGATCGTCCTCACCCGCGGGGACCTCACCCTGCGCCCCCTCACCCCCGACGACGGCCCCGCCCTGCGCGAGCTCGTCGACGCGGCCATGTGGGCGGGGAACAGCGCGCCCCTGCCGGTGGACGGCGCGGCCATGTCCGCGCACCTCGCCGAGCTGATCGAGCGGGAGGGCACCTTCGCGTTCGCCGTCGAGCAGGGCGGGGAGCTGGTGGGGCGCACGAGCCTCTATGACCTGGTGCCGGGGCTGCGGGTGGAGGTGGGGCACACGGTCTACGCCCGTCGGTTGTGGGGCACCTCCGTGAACCCCGGCTGCAAGCTGCTGCTGTTCGGGCACGCGTTCGAGGAATGGACGCTGGAGCGGGTGGCCCTGCGCTGCGACCACCGCAACGCCCGTTCGCACGCCGCCATCGCCCGCCTGGGGGCGACGTTCGAGGGCACTCTGCGCCGCTTCCGCCCGGCGGCGGACGGCACGATCGCCGACGTCGACTACTTCAGCGTGGTGCGCGAGGAGTGGCCCGCGGTGCGCGCCGGGCTCGAGGCGCGCCTGACCGCCTAGGGGTGTACAACGGGGGGATGCCACCCGAATCCTCTGCCCCGTCCGCCGAGCGCGGGCCCTCCCGCCCCCGCCCGGCCGACGTCGCCGCCCGCCCGGACGCCCCCTCCCCGCGGGCGACCGCCCTGCTGTTCGCGCTCGCGGTGGCCGCCGGCTCCGTGATGCCGTTGCAGGGCCGCATCAACTCCCGCCTCGCCCACCTGACGGGCGACCCCGTCCTCGCCGCGCTGTGCTCCTTCGCGGCGGGCCTGGCCGTCATGGTGCTCGTGAGCGTGCTGACGCCGCGGGGCCGCCGGGGCCTGGCCCGCATCCGCCCGGCCCTGGCCGCGGGGTCCGTGCGCCCGTGGTACGCGGTGGCGGGCGTGATCGGTGGGCTCCTGGTGCTCACCCAGTCCGCGACGATCGGTCCCCTCGGCGTGGCCGTGTTCACGGTCGCCGTGGTCACCGGGCAGGTGGTCGGCGGGATGGTCGTGGACCGGCTCGGGCTCAGCCCCGCCGGGGTGCAGCGCCTGACGCCGCGGCGCCTCACGGGGGCGGCGCTCGCCCTGGCCGCGGTCGCCCTCGTGGTGTGGCCCAAGCTCGGCGAGGCCGGCGGCGGGCCCGGCTGGGCGCTGTTGGCCCTGCTTCCCCTGCTGGCCGGCCTGGCCACCGCCGGGCAGCAGGTGTTCAACGCCCGTCAGACCACGGCCTACGGCACCGCCATCCCGGCGACCCTGGTCAACTTCACCGCCGGCGTCCTCTTCCTCGGGATCGTGTGGGGCGGGATCGCCCTGGCCTCCGGCCACGGCATGCCCGCGCTGCCGCACGACTGGCGGCTCTACCTCGGCGGCCCGCTGGGGTGCGTGTTCATCGGGGTGGGCGCCATGGTCGTCCCGCGCCTGGGCGTCTTCGCCGCCACCCTCGGTCTGGTCTCGGGCAACCTCCTGGGCTCCCTCGTGGTGGACCTGGTGGCCCCCACCGACGGATCCACGGTCACCACGACGACGGTGCTGGGCACCCTGGGCGCCCTCGCCGCCGTCGCGCTCGCGTCCTGGCCTGCGCGGCGCCGATAGCGCCGCCCGCGGCGGCAGGCCGCCGTCACCGCGCGGGACTCAGGCGCGGGCCACGGTCCCTCGCCGCCCATGTCGGCGTCCGTGCATCACGAAGTAGTACCCGGCGGCGATCACCAGCACGCCCGCCAGGGCCGCGTACATGGCGCCGTAGCCGGCCGAGGCCACGAGCCCGCCGAGGAGCACGGGGCCCAGGCCCAGCCCCACGTCCGCGAACAGCATGAGGGTGGAGATGCCGGCGCCGAGCTGATGGGAGGGCACCGCGTTCACGGCGATCGCCTGGGCCGCGGGCATGAGCGTGCCGTAGCCGAGGCCGCTCAGCGCCCCGGCCAGCACCACCTGCCAGTCGCGCGTGGCGAAGGCCAGCACCAGGAGCGCGGCCGTGAAGCAGAGGAGTGCGGGGTAGACGACGGCGTCGTCCCCCCGGCGGTCCTGCAGGGTGCCCAGGGTGAGGCGCATGACGAGCATCGCCGCGGCGTAGGCCAGGAAGAAGAGGCCGGCGCCGGCCGTGAGCCCGCGCTCCACCGAGTAGGCGTTCAGGTAGGTGAGGATCCCGGCGTAGCTCAGGCCCACCAGCAGCATGAAGCCGCTGATCGGCAGCACCGCCGGGTGCAGCACGGAGCGCAGGCGGAAGCCCACCGCGGGGGCGGGGTGCTCCAGGGGGACCTCGCCGGCGGCGCGCTCGCCGTCGACGCCCGCCGCGGCGGGCGCCTCGCGCACCAGCAGGCCCAGCACGAGGCTGACCACCGTGATCCCCAGAGTCGCCCGGAACAGCCACGCGTAGCCGATGGAGCCGGCGAGGAACAGCCCCAGGGCGGGTCCGATCGCGGTGGCCAGGGTGGTGCCCAGCGCGAGATGGCCGGTGGCCTCCGCGCGTCGCCCGTCGGGGATGGCCGCCTGAGCCAGGGCCATGACGGCGGTGCTCGCGAAGGCGTAGCTGGCGCCGTGGAGCATGCGCACCGCCACGAGGGCCGGCAGTGAGGAGGCGACGAGGTAGAGCGTGCAGGACAGCGCGACGGCGACCAGGGCCACCACCAGGACGCGGCGCTTGCCGAAGCGGTCCACCACGTGGCCGGTGACCACGCGGCTGAGGGTGGCGCCGATGACGAAGGCGCTCGAGGCCAGCCCCGCCCCGGCGTCCGAGGCGGCGAACTGCCGGACCGCGTACACGGCCATGGTGGTGACGAGGGCGTAGAACGCGAGGAACTGGAGGAAGGAGACCACCCAGGCGAGGACGAAGGTGGGCGAGGCGATGCGTTCCTGCTCGGCGATTTGCATGATGCAAAAGGTAGCATCGTTTGCATGATGCAATCACCTAAGGGGGCGTGGGCCGACCCGGTCCGCGGGATCATGTACGAGCACATGCTCCTGCTGCGGGTGGCCACGCAGGGGGTGGCCCCCTACGGCCGGTCGAGCGCGCTGGAGCGCAGCGCCACCGTGCTGCTTGCCCGCCTGGAGGCGGGCGGGGCCATGAGCGTCGCCGAGCTGGCCGAGGCCTTCGACCTCGACGTCTCCACCGTCCACCGGCAGGTGGCCGCCGCCATGAAGGCCGGCCTCGTCGAGCGGGTGGCGGACCCCGACGGCGGTTCCGCCCGGCTGCACCGCCCCACGGAGGAGGGGCGCGCCCGCCTCGCCGCGGAGCTGAGCTCCCGCGCGGACAACGTGGCGCAGATCGTCTCCTCCTGGCCAGCCGAGGACGTCGTCGAGTTCAGCAGGCTCCTGCGGCGTTTCAACGAGGGGGCGGAGGAGCGCCGGGGTCACCCGTGGCCCCGGCCGCAGACGGGCCCCGGTGCGGAGGACCCCCGGCCCTGAGCACCGCGCCCGCCCTCAGGCGCGACGGATGCGGTCGGCCAGCGCGGCCGACTCCGCCGGGTCCAGCACGGCCGCCGGATGCGGCCCCGCCGCGGCGAGGCGCTCCGTGCAGCCGGCCTCTCCCAGCGGCGCCCCCGCGGCCAGCACGACGTTGCCCCAGTCCAGGCGCTCCAGCATCCCCTGGTCCGCGAGCGTCCACGGGCCGGGCACCCCGGCCTCGGCGGCCGCCTCCTCGAGGGCGCCCAGCTCGGCGCCCAGGAAGCGCAGGCCGGCGTCGTCGCCGATGTTCACCAGCAGCACCCCGCCCGCCGTCAGCAGCTCGAGCAGCTCCCCGTGGAACACGGCGCCGCGCAGGTGCTCGGCGCCCTCCTCGCCGGTGCCGATGTCCAGCACGACGGCGTCGAACCGCTCCCCGTCCATCGCGAGGTCGACGGCGGCCAGGCGCGCGTCCGCGACCACGGAGACGAGGTCCGTGCCCGCCGGCAGGGGCAGTTCGGCGAGCACGAAGGACACGAGCTCCCGGTCCAGGTCGACCACCGTCTGCTCCGAGCCGGGTCGGATCGCCTGGAGGTAGCGCGGCAGGGTCAGCGCGCCCGCGCCGAGGTGCAGGACCCGCACCGGCGCACCCGCCGGAGCGACGCCGTCGAGCACGTGGGCCATGCGGCGCAGGTACTCGTAGCGGATGCGCGCGGGGTCGGCCAGGTCCACGTGGGACTGGACGGCCCCGCCGATCTCCAGGACGAACCCGCCGAACTCGTCGGGGGCGATGCGGGCGTCCACGCCCGACGTGGACAGGTGGACGGTGCGGCCGGAGGGGGAGGGCTGGGCGGGCATGCCCCCAGCATCCCACCCCTCAGTACGCTGGACGGATGAGTCAGAACGTCCTCACCGTCTACGGCGCCGACTGGTGCCGCGACTGCCTGCGCACCAAGCGCCAGCTCGACGAGCTCGGCATCGCCTACGACTACGTGGACCTCGTCGCCGACCCGGCCCAGGCCGATGCCGCCGAGCGGATCTCCGGCCGGAAGAACATCCCCGTGGTCGTGTTCCCCGACGGCGACCACCAGGTGGAGCCGACCAACGAGGAGACCGCGGCCAAGCTCACCGCGCTGGGCCTGATCTGAGGTCGGGCCGCCCCCGGCGCGAGCCCCGCCGGCGCTCTCGGCGGATGCGCATCGGGGGTCTACGCTCTCCCCATGGAGCACATCGACGAGACCGCCCTGCCCGCCCCCGAGGACCGCGTCGTGTCCGCGACCCGTCACGTCGACGCGCCGGCCGGCGTCGTCTTCGAGCTGATCGCGGACCCGGCCCGCCAGCCCGAGTGGGACGGCAACGACAACCTGGCCGAGGCCGCCCCCGGGCAGCGGGTGACCGCCGTCGGGGACGTGTTCGTCATGACCCTGCAGAAGGGCGTGGACCGCGCGAACCACGTGGTCGAGTTCGAGGAGGGCCGTCGCATCGCCTGGAAGCCCTCCGAGGTCGGCGGGGAGCCGTTCGGCCAGCTCTGGCGGTGGGAGGTCGACGGCGACGACGACGGCGGCTGCCGCGTCACCCACACCTATGACTGGACGCGGCTCGCCGACCCGAAGCGCATCCAGAAGGCGCTGCGGACCGGAGAAGAGCAGCTCCGCGCGTCGATCGACCGGCTCGCGGAGCTGGCCGAGCGCCAGGGCTGAGGGCAGGCGACGCCCGCCGCCGTCGCGCGCCCCGCGCCGCCGTCAACGGTTGAGTCGCTCGCCGGTCTCGGCGTGGAACAGGTGCACGCGCTCCGGGTCCGGGACCACGTGCACCACGGACCCCTTCTCCGGCGCCGTGTAGCCCACCGTCCGCAGGGTGATGAGCCGCTCCTCGCCGCCGATCGTCGCGTGACCGTACACGTACGCGTCCGCGCCGAGCTCCTCCACGGTGTCCACCTCCACGGGCAGGCCGGCGGCGTCGTCGCTGACCACCAGGTTCTCGGGGCGCACGCCGAGGTCCACCGCCGTGCCGGCGTCGGCCAGATCCTCCCGCGGCACGGGGATGACCGTCTCGCCCCAGTGCACGCCCTCGTGCGTGGCGGGCATGCGGAAGATGTTCATGGCGGGGGAGCCGATGAACCCGGCGACGAACACGTTCATCGGGCGCTCGTAGAGGTTGCGCGGCGTGTCCACCTGCTGGAGGCGGCCCTCCTTGAGGACCGCCACCCGGTCGCCCATGGTCATGGCCTCGGTCTGGTCATGGGTCACGTACACGGTGGTGGTGCCCAGGCGACGGGTCAGGTTGGCGATCTGGGCGCGGGTCTGCACGCGCAGCTTCGCGTCCAGGTTGGAGAGCGGCTCGTCCATGAGGAACACCTGCGGGTCGCGCACGATCGCCCGGCCCATGGCCACGCGCTGACGCTGGCCCCCGGAGAGGGCCTTCGGCTTGCGGTCCAGGTACTCGGTCAGGTCCAGCAGCTTTGCGGCGTCCTCGACGCGGCGGCGCCGCTCGTCCGCGGGGACGCCGGCGATCTTCAGGGCGAAGCCCATGTTGTCCGCCACGGTCATGTGCGGGTACAGGGCGTAGTTCTGGAACACCATCGCGATGTCCCGGTCCTTGGGGTCCACATCGGTGACGTCCCGGTCGCCGATCAGGATGCTGCCGTGGGAGAGCTCCTCGAGGCCGGCGAGCATGCGCAGGGAGGTGGACTTGCCGCAGCCGGAGGGGCCCACGAGCACGAGGAACTCGCCGTCGGCGATCTCCAGGTCGAGGGAGTCGACGGCGGGGCGGGGGGAGCCGGGGTACTGGCGGCTGGCGGAGCGGAAGGTCACGGAGGCCATGGTGGGGTTCCTTTCACGGGCAGGTACGTGCCCGACGGTCCAAGGTGAAGGAGAGGGATGGGTGAGGGTCGGGGCTGACGGTCTACGGCGGCGCGGTGCTCGCTCTCGGCCGCAAGGCCAGGTGGTGCATGATCCGATGGGGGTGGGCGGCGCCGTCGAGGGCGCCGAGCGCCAGGCGGACGGCGCGGCGGCCCTGCTCGAGCGGGTTCTGGTCCACGGTGCTGATGCCCAGGCGGGCGGCCTCGGGGTGGCCGTCCAGGCCCATCACGGACACGTCCTCGGGCACGCGCAGCCCCAGGGAGTGGGCTGCCATCCAGGTGCCCATGGCCATCTCGTCCGAGATGCACATGACCGCCGTCGGCCGGCGCCGCGGGTCGGCGAGGAGGGCGCGCGCCTGGTGGTAGGTGCCGCCGATGGTGAAGTCCGCGGGCACCATCCAGTCGGCCGGCGTGCGCACCCCGGTGGCGGCGAGGGCGTGCAGGAACCCGCGGGTGCGCTCGGTGCTGACCTGGAACTCGATGTCCTCGTCCACGCGGCCCACGTAGGCGATGTCCCGGTGTCCGAGCTCCAGCAGGTGCTCGGTGGCCATCCGTGCGGCGCGGGCGTGGTCCACCTGGACGGCGGTGAACCAGTCCGGCAGGGTCTCACCCGCCGGCAGGCGGCCGCCGACGGCGATCACGGGCAGGCCGAGGCGTTCGAGTCCGGCGAGCTCGAACATGCTCAGCCGGAACGAGAGGGTGATCAGGGCGTCCAGCCGCCGTCGAGGCAGCAGGTCTGAGATGACCGTGGACCGACGCTCCGGGTCCTGGCCGACGTCGTAGAGCGTGAGGTCGTACCCGTGTCGCACGAGCTCGTCCGCGGCGCCCTCGAGCACGGCGGCGAAGAACCACCGGTGGACGGAGGGGGTCACCAGCCCGATGTTGCGGGTGCGGCCCGAGGCGAGCGAAGAAGCGGCGGAGTCCGCCACGTAGCCGAGCGTGGCGACGGCCTCCTGGACTCGGGTGCGCGTGGCGACCGCCACGGGGCCGGAGCCGGTGAGGGCACGGGAGGCGGTGGCGGTGGAGACCCCGGCCATGCGGGCGACGTCCTTGATGCCGACCATCGGCGGTCCTCCTCCCGGTTCGTGGGGTTCTGTGGCGGGGCGGGTGCACGACGGCGGCGGGCCGGGGGTCGATGCGTGGCACCAGAGTACGGCACGGCAGGCGCGGTGGTGGAAGCGCTTCCATTCCCGTTTCAGCCGGTCTTGACCGCCGCCCTCATTCCCGCATGGCCGTGTTCATGCGGGAGCGCACGTCTGTGTGGCACATCACAGTGGAAGCGTTTACACTCCTGGGGACTGACTCCTTCAGCCGCCGGGGGCAGGCGCCGTCTCACCGCGGAGCCCACGTCGGCGACGCAACGGCCGGCGCATGCCGCGGGCCGCCACCCCTCGTGAAAGGCACACCATGCAGTCGACGACGACCGGCGGCCTCCTCCGCCGCCCGCTCAGCCTGACCCTCACCGCGGCGTTCTCCGCCCTTGCGCTCACCGCGTGCGGCGGCGGCTCCTCCGCCCCGGCGTCCTCCTCCCCGGCCGGCGCCACCGAGCAGGGCACGGCCGCCGCGTCCCCGAGCCAGGACCTCTCCGAGGCCGGCGCCACCACCATCACCATGTGGGTGGACCAGAACCGCCAGGAGCCGCTGCAGGCCGTGGCGGAGGACTTCAAGGAGGATACCGGGATCACGGTGGATCTCGTGGTCAAGGACAACTCCACGATGAAGGACGACTTCATCACCCAGAACCCCACGGGCGAGGGCCCGGACGTGATCGTCGGCGCCCACGACTGGATCGGCTCGCTCGTGCAGAACGGCACCATCGAGCCCCTTGAGCTGGGCGAGAGAGCCGGCGACTTCGTGGAGTCCTCCGTGCAGGCCGTCACCTATGAGGGTCAGACCTGGGGCGTGCCGTACTCCGTGGAGAACATCGCCATCCTGCGCAACACCGAGCTGGCCGAGTCCACCCCGGCCTCCTTCGACGAGATGATCGCGGAGGGCCGGAAGGCCGTCGACGCCGGCGAGGCCGAGTACCCGTTCGTGGTGGGCCTGGACGCCGTCAACGGCGACCCGTACCACTTGTACCCGTTCCAGACCTCCATGGGCGCCCCCGTGTTCAAGCAGGCCGAGGACGGCTCGTACGACACCGGCTCGCTGGCCATGGGCGGGCCCGAGGGTGAGGCCTTCGCCGAGAAGCTGGCCGAGTACGGCGAGTCCGGGGTGCTGAACCCGAACATGACCGCGGACATCGCCAAGGAGCAGTTCAACTCCGGCAACGCGGCCTACTTCATCACCGGCCCGTGGAACATCGAGGAGGCCGAGGCGGCCGGCGTCGACTTCGAGGTCGAGGCCATCCCGTCCATGGGCGACCAGCCGGCGCAGCCGTTCGTGGGCGTCAACGCCTTCTTCGTCTCCTCAGAGTCCGAGAACCAGCTGGCCGCGAATGAGTTCGTGGTCAACTACCTCTCCACCGAGGCGGCCCAGGACGCGCTCTTCGCCGAGGGCAAGCGTCCCCCGGCGCTGACCGCCTCCTTCGACAAGGCGGCCTCGGACGAGACCGTGAAGGCGTTCGGCGAGATCGGCGAGAACGGCGTCCCCATGCCGGCGGCCCCCGAGATGGGCGCGGTGTTCGAGTTCTGGGGCGGCGCCGAGATGAGCATCATCAAGGGCGAGGGCGACCCGGTCCAGACCTGGCAGAAGATGATCTCCGACATCGAGGGCCGCATCGGCCAGTGATCCGGCGCGGTCCACCTCCGGCGTCCCCGCGGGGACGCCGGAGGCGGACCGTGGCCCTGCGCCCTCGGGGCGCGCATCCCCCCCTTCCACGGCAGGCCCTCGGGCCGGATGAGGAACCATGAGCCCGTCTTCCACCGCGTCGGACCGGTCCGACGCCGCCACCGCCGCCCTCGACGACGCCGCGCGCCGCACCGGCCCGGGCCGCCGTCGTCGTGCGGACGCCCGGGGTACCGAGGGCCTCGGCGGCACGCTGGCCAAGATCGTCCTGCTGGGCCTCGTGGACGCCTTCGCGGCGTTCCTGCTGTTCCAGCTCGCGGCCGCGGGGGACTGGGTGGTGTTCGCGCTGACCCTGGCGGTCACGATCGGCATCAACTGGATCTACCTGCGCCGCGGCGGCCTGCCGGCCAAGTACCTCGCCCCCGGCCTGTTCTTCCTGATGCTGTTCCAGGTGTTCGTGGTGGTCTACTCCTCCTACGTCGCCTTCACGAACTACGGCGCCGGGCACAACTCGGACAAGGCCGCGGCGATCGAGATCATCCAGCGCTCCTCCTCCATCCGCGTGCCGGACTCCCCGGTGTACGACATCACGGTGCTGGAGGAGGGCGGCGACCTCTACCTGCTGACCCTGCGGGACGGGGAGCCCGTCCTCGGCGGCGCGGACCAGGCGCTGGAGCCGGTCGAGGCCCAGATGCAGGACGGGGAGCCGGTGGGGGTGGAGGGGTACACCACCCTGCGGTTCGGCGACCTGCTGCAGCGTCAGGACCAGGTCGCCCGCCTGAAGGTCCCGCTGAGCGACGACGCCGCGGACGGCACCCTGGAGACGCGCGACGGCTCCCGCGGGTACGTGTACGCGCCGCGTCTGGAGTACGACGAGGCCCGGGACACCTTCACGGACCTCGAGAGCGGCGTGGAGTACCGGGACAACGGCGAGGGCCAGTTCCAGGCGGACGACGGCAGCACGCTGCAGACCGGCTGGCGGGTGTTCGTCGGCCTGGACAACTTCACGCGCGCGTTCACCGACCCCGAGCTGCGCGACCCGCTCCTGCGGGTCACCGTGTGGACCTTCGCCTTCGCGTTCCTGAGCGTGGCCACGACGTTCGCCGTCGGGCTGCTGCTGGCGATCGCCTTCAACCGTTCGGACATGCGCGGCAAGAAGGTCTACCGGGTGATGATGATCCTGCCGTACGCGTTCCCGGCGTTCCTGTCCGGCCTCGTGTGGGCCGGCCTGCTCAACCCGGAGTTCGGCTTCGTCAACACCGTGTTCTTCGGCGGCGCGGACATCCCGTGGCTCACCGACCCGTGGCTGGCCCGGCTGTCGGTGCTCGTGGTGAACCTGTGGCTGGGCTTCCCCTACATGTTCCTGGTGACCACGGGCGCCCTGCAGTCCCTGCCCGAGGACGTGGACGAGGCCGCCCGCATGGACGGCGCCGGCCCGTGGCGCATCTTCCGCTCCATCAAGCTGCCCCTGCTGCTGGTCTCGGTGGCGCCGCTGCTGATCTCCTCGTTCGCGTTCAACTTCAACAACTTCAACATCATCTACATGCTGACCGGCGGCGGACCGCGGTTCCCCGACGCGGGCTCGAACATCGGCGCCACAGACCTGCTGATCACGGTCGTCTACAAGACGGCGTTCAGCGGGGTGGGGCGCGACTACGGCCTGGCCTCCGCCCTGTCCATCGTGATCTTCCTGATCGTGGCGACCATCTCGGCGATCAGCTTCCGGCAGACCAAGGCGCTCGAGGAGATCGACAAGTGAGCATCCCCCAGGATTCCGGACGGCCCCGGCCGGACGCCCCGACCTCGCCCCTCGCCGCCGCCCTGGCGCAGCAGGAGACGGACCCGCTGCGCTGGGAGGAGGACCCGGCCCCGCCACGACGCCGCCGCTCGTTCGGCCGCTGGATGCGGGAGCTGGGCTGGCGTCACGCGGTGGGCGTGCTGGCCAGCGCGTTCGCACTGTTCCCGCTGCTGTACGTGCTGTCCGCGTCGCTCGACCCGACTGGCACGATGGCGAGCTCGAACCGGCTGTTCTCCTCGTTCAGCGGGCAGAACTACGTGGACCTGTTCAGCGACCCGAACCGGCCCTTCGGCCGCTGGTTCCTCAACACGATGGTGATCGGCGTCATCACGTCCGTGATGACGGTGTTCCTCGGTGCCCTGGCCGCCTACGCGTTCTCCCGGATGCGGTTCACGGGCCGCCGCGTGGGGCTGCTGACGCTGCTGCTGGTGCAGATGTTCCCGCAGCTGCTCGCGGTGGTGGCGATCTTCCTGCTGCTGACCTACATCGGCAACCTGGTGCCCGTCCTGGGCATCGGCTCGCAGCTCGGCCTCATCCTCGTGTATCTGGGCGGCGCGCTCGGGGTGAACACGTACCTGATGTACGGGTTCTTCAACACCATCCCGCCGTCGCTGGACGAGGCTGCCAAGCTCGACGGTGCCTCGCACGCGCGGATCTTCTTCTCGATCATCCTGCGCCTGGTGACCCCCATCCTCGCGGTGGTGGCCCTGCTGTCCTTCATCACCACGGTCTCGGAGTTCGTGATCGCCTCCGTAGTGCTCACGGACCCGTCCGCGCAGACGCTCGCGGTGGGCCTCTACGGCTACGTCTCGGAGACCCGCTCCGAGAACTGGGGCGTGTTCGCGGCCGGCGCCGTGCTGGCGGCCCTGCCCGTGATGGCGCTGTTCCTGTTCCTGCAGCGGTACATCGTCTCCGGCCTCACGGCCGGCGGCGTGAAGGGCTGAGCCGACGACGGCGGTGGGAGGGGCGCCCGCCCCTCCCGCCTCACGGCAACGCCAGCCGGAACACCTTCTTCCACGCGGAGCCCACCTGCCGCAGCAGCGGGCCGGTCGTGTACGGCAGGCCGTAGCGGGCGCAGATCTCACGGACCTGGGGCGCCACCTCGGCGTACCGGCTGGACGGCAGGTCCGGGAACAGGTGGTGCTCCACCTGGTGGGAGAGGTTGCCGGTCATGAAGTGCATCAGCTTCGAACCGGAGATGTTCGCGGAGCCGATCATCTGCCGCACGTACCAGTCGCCGCGGGTCTCACCGTCCACCATCTCCTCGGAGAACGTCTCCGCCCCCTCCGGGAAGTGCCCGCAGAAGATGACCGAGTGCGCCCAGATGTTGCGCAGGCCGTTGGCCAGCAGCGTGCCCGCGAGCGTGGCCTTGCCCGAGCCGGTCAGCACCTCGGCGACGGCTGGCGTGGCCACGTAGTCCTTGGCGAACTGCCGGGCCGCCTTGACGCCCACGGAGCGCAGATCCGTCATCAGCTCCTCGCGGGACTTCTCCCCGCTCTGCACGCGGTCCAGCTCGAGGTCGTAGAGGGCGATGCCCCACTCGAAGATCGGGGCCAGCCCCGCGTTGATCACGGGGTTGAGCAGGTGCCGCGGCTGCCACGGCTCGGACTCGTCCATGCGCAGCACGTTGTAGCCCACGTCCCGGTCCTTGCCGACGACGTTGGTCCAGCGGTGGTGCAGGTCGTTGTGGGTGTTCTGCCAGGCCCGCGACGGCGTCACGAAGTCCCACTCCCACGTGGTGGAGTGGATGTCCGGGTCGCGCATCCAGTCCCACTGGCCGTGGAGCACGTTGTGCCCGATCTCCATGTTCTCCACGATCTTCGCGACCGTGAGCATGGCCGTGCCCGCCACGAACGCGGCGGGGTGTCGTGCGTTGAGCAGGAGGGCGCGGCCGCCGAGCTCGAGCCGGCGCTGCCAGCGGATGACGCGGCGGATGTAGGCCGCGTCGGAGGTGCCGCGGCGGGCGAGCACGTCGTCGCGGATCGCGTCCAGCTCCCGGCCCAGCTCGGCCACCTGCGCGTCCGTCAGGTGGGCGGCGCCGGGCGGGCGCACCGCCGGGCTCCCGACGACGCCCGGCAGTCCCGGCGTCGTGGCGGCGGCGGTGGAGCGGGACGTGGCGGCACGGGACTCGGCGGTGTGGGGAGCCCAGCTCGTGGTGTCGGGGCGGTCCTGCGGCAGGACCCGGGCGGCGCGGCCGCGCACGGTGGTGCCGGGGATGGCCAGGGCCAGATCGTCCGGGGCGGTGGCGCCGGTGCGGCTGGGGGTGGTGGGTGTCTGGGTCATGCGGTGCTCCTGGGGACGGGAGGCGGGGGATGGTCGGGGAGGCCCGGGTCTCGGCCGGGTGTCAGGTTCAGAGGTCGAGGCTCAGCGGGCCGGCGGCGGCGCTCACGCAGGTCTGGATCAGCTCGCCGGGCTCGCCGTGGACTTCGCCGGAGCGCAGGTCGGTGACCTGGCCGGAGCGCAGGGGGGTCAGGCAGGCGTGGCAGATGCCCATGCGGCAGCCGGACGGGGCGGCGACGCCGGCCTCCTCGGCCACGATCAGCAGCGGCACGTCACCGGGAGCGTCGGCCTCGGCGTCGGCGTGCTCGAACACCACGCGGCCGCCCGCGCCGGCCACGCCCGCCGCGAAGTCCGCACGGAAGCGCTCGATGCGCAGGTCCTCGCCGGCCTCGCGCCGCCAGAGGTCCTCGGCGTCGTCGAGGAACTCGGCGGGGCCGCACGCGTAGGCGGCCCGGTCGCGCCAGTCGGGGCACAGGTCCTCGAGCTCGGCGGGGGAGGACAGGTCCAGGCGGCCCTCGTCCGCGGTGTGGCGGTGCACCACGCGCAGGCCCGGGAACTGGTCGGCCAGCTCGGCGAGCTCCTCGCGGAACAGGGCGTCCTCGGGGGTGCGGGAGGAGTGGATGAGCACGACGTCGGCGTCCGCGCGGGCCGGCACGAGCGTGCGGATCATGGACATCACCGGGGTCAGGCCCGAGCCGGCCGTGAGCATCAGCAGGGCGCGCGGCTCGTCCGGGAGGGTGAAGTCGCCCTCGGGGACGTCGAGGAACAGGACGTCGCCGGGCTTCGTGCGGCGCACGAGCGTGCCGGAGACGAGGCCGATGTCGGACACCGTGATCTCGGGGTCGGCGCCCGCGGGAGCGGAGAGCGAGTAGGAGCGCCACTGGCGCACGCCGTCCACGTCCACCCCGATGCGGGCCCACTGGCCGGCGTCGTGGGCCCGCCAGCCCGGGCCCGGGCGGAAGGCGATGGTGGCGGTGCCGGGCGTCTCGCGCGTCACGGAGGTGACCACGCCGCGCAGCTGCCGCGAGGAGTGCACGGGGTCGAGCAGGCTGAGGACGTCCTGCGGGGCGAGCGGGTGCAGGAGCGTCGACGCCAGACGGGAGAACAGAGACGGGCCGACCATGGCTCCAGTCTATGGCTCGGCATGCCGCAGTTCTTCGTCTTCAGCGTACGATCTGGGCCATCACTTCATCGCGAGGAGACAAGATTGAGTGTGACGCAGACCACCCCCGCCCCCGACTGGCGCCCGCCCTGGCAGTCCCTCCCCGACGACCTCGCGGAGCGCCTGGCCCCGGCGATCCCCGGGATCATGGAGCGCATCATCGAGACGGTCCCGGACCAGATCCCCGCCTACGCGGCGGCGCGCGACGGCCACTACGGCAAGAACCTCACCGCCGGCGTGACCACCGCCCTCGAGCAGCTGATGAGCCTGCCCGGCACCACCCGCCCGGCCCTGAACAGCGAGTCCCGCGTCCTCATGGCCCGCCTGGGGGCCGGCGAGTTCCGCGAGGGGCGCTCCATGGACGCCCTGCTCGGCGCGTACCGCACCTCCGCGCGGATCGTGTTCCGCGAGCTCTCCGCCGAGTGCGCGCGCCTGGGCCTGGAGATGTCCGTGGTGATCGAGCTGGGCGAGTCCATCTGGGCGTACATCGACGAGCTCTCCTCCGTCAGCGCCCAGGCGTACGCGGAGGCGCAGTCCGCCCAGGCGGGCGTGCTCGAGCTGCACCGCGCCGCCCTCGCCACCGCCCTGGTCCGGGGCGGGACCGAGGAGAAGGAGGTGCAACGGCTGGCCGCGCTCGCGGACTGGCGGCTGCCGCGCCGGCTGGCGGTGGTGGTGCTGCCCGCGGACGCCGGCGTCGCCGTCCGGGAGAGGCTGGGCCGGGCCGGGCTCGTGGTGGAGCGGGACTCGGAGGTGGTCGCCGTGATCGACGCGACGCCCTCCCAGGGCCGCCGCGAGCGCATGCTGCGCCTGCTGGCGGGGACGGCCGCCGTCGTCGGGCCGGCCGTGGACTGGCCGCTCGTGCCCCACTCCTACCGGGTGGCCCGCACGCTGGCCGTCCAGGAGGCGGCGGGCCGGACGGCGGAGCCCGCGCAGGGGGAGGACGACGACGGCGCCCCGTCCCCGATCCTCGCCGCGGACCACCTGGCGCGCGTGGTGCTGGGGGCCGAGCCGCGCGTCGTGACGCAGCTGGCCGAACGCGTGCTGGCGCCCCTGGACGAGGTGAGCGAGGCGAAGCGGGCGGTGCTGGAGGAGACCCTGCTCGCCTGGCTCACGCACTGGGGCCAGCGGGCGCCGATCGCCGCGGAGCTCGGCGTGCACCCCCAGACCGTGGGGTACCGGGTGGGCCGGCTGCGCGAGCTGTTCGGGGAGGCCCTCGAGGACCCCGACGCGCGGTTCGACCTGGAGATCGTGCTGCGGGCGCGGCGGGACGGGGTCGGGTGAGCGGGGCGGCAGGGGGTGCCGTCTGACGGGGGCCTTCACTAGCGTGGGTGGACCACGCATCCCGACGAGGGACCCCGACGAGAGAAGAGGGACAGTGCCATGACGAACGCCCCGAACCGCGACGAGCTCCCCCTGCCGGACTACGACCACATCCCCAACGGCACGCTGCCGACCCGGATCACCGGCCTCGACGAGTCGCAGGTGGAGCAGCTGCTCGCCTACGAGCGCGCCCACGGCGACCGCCTGCCCGTGGTGCAGGTCCTCGAGACGCGGCTCGAGGCGCTGCGCTCCGGCGCCCAGCCCTCCGGCGATCAGGTGCCGGACACCCCGGAGGTCGGCGGCTCCCGCACCGGCTCGCCCGTGACCCCGGAGACGAGCGGCCCGCCCGTGGAGCCCCTGAGCCGCGGCATCCCGGCCGACCCGCAGCACCCCGGCAACCGCTGAGCCGGCCGGGCGTCGCCTGACAGGGCGGCCCCCCGCGGAACGCGGCCACGACGCCCCGTCTCCTTCCTGTGAGAGGCGACGCGTCGTGGCCGCCTCGCGTTCCGGGCGATCCCGCGGTCCGGCCACGGAGCGCCTGCGAGGGTCCCCGTAGCGTGTTTGTGAGCTGGGTTATATTTCGACACAGCTGCGGCGGGCCTTCGGGCGCTGACGTGCGAGGCTGCCGGATTCCCGGCTGTCCGGCTCCTACTCACGGATGGGTGAAACGGCATGACTGAATTCGAGGACAAGCTTGCGCAAGTGGCTCGGCGAGCCCGCGACTACGCAAGCTCCCTGGACACGGAAGAGGCGACGAAGAACGCGCTCGTCATGCCATTCATCTCGCAGGTGTTGGGCTACGACGTGTTCGATCCCCAGGAGGTCGTCCCGGAGTTCGTCGCAGATCTGGGCCTGAAGAAGGGGGAGAAGATCGACTACGCCATCATGCGGGAGGGGAAGGTCAACATCCTCGTGGAGGCCAAGAAGGTCGGCTCGGAGCTGTCCCTGGCGCACGCGAGCCAGCTGGTGCGCTACTTCCACACCAGTGAAGCGCGGATCGGCGTGCTCACCAACGGGCGGGTGTGGAACTTCTACACGGACCTCGACAAGGCCAACATCCTCGACGAGCGTCCGTTCCTCGTCCTCGATCTTCTGGACATCGACCCGGTCACCGTGCCGAAGCTCGAGCAGCTGGCGAAGGGATCCTTCGATCTCGACTCGGTCATCGCCGCAGCCGAGGAGCTGAAGTACGTATCGGCCATCAAGCGCGAGATTTCTGCCGAGATGGCTGCGCCGAGCGATGAGTTGGTGAAGGTCCTCGCCAAGCGCGTGTACTCCGGGTACATGAACGCCAAGGCGGTGGAGACCTTCACCCGGCTCACCGAGGAGGCTGCGCGCCAGTACATCAACGATCGCGTCAACGCGCGGCTGAAGACTGCCCTGGGCGACCAGGTCGCTCCGGTACTGGCGGCTCCCGCTGAGCCCGTGGCCACCGGCGATCAGACGGTCCTGTCCGACGAGGAGAACGGTCAGGAGGGCCAGCTCAAGCCGGGCGTGGTGACGACCGAAGAGGAGATCGAGGGTTTCCGCATCATCAAGGCGATTCTCGCCGGAATCGTGCCGATGAACCGCGTCTACATGCGCGACGCAGCCTCGTACTGCAGCGTCATCCTGGACGACAACAATCGGAAGCCGATCGCGCGCCTTCACTTCGACGGGAAGGTGAAATATCTGGTGCTGTTCGATGCGGACAAGAACAGGACGCGGGCCGACCTCGAGAACTTGGAGGACATCTACGAATCCGCCGAGGCACTGCGGAGCGTCGTCAGCTCCTACGTCGGGGCCTGAGCGGACTCTGACCCGCCTACTGACCGGATCCGGCCCGCGGGCGGGCAGGACTGTGCCCCGCCGCCGTCGATGCGCCACCCTGGTGCGCACGCCCCGGTGGGACAGACCCGCCGGGCGCCGACCCGAGAGGACGTCATGACCCATCACGAGCGCGACGACCGCCAGGCCCTGGCCGCCGGCGAGACCTACCTGATCCACGTGCTGGAGACCTCCGACCCGCCCGGCAACCCGGACCACTACCGGATCACGGACGCGGTCGAGGCCCACCACGCGTCCACCGGCTCCTACGACGTCGAGGCCGGCGGCCTGGACGCCGCCCGCGAGCTGCTCGCCCGCCACGCCAAGTGAGCGACCGGGGCTGAGACGTCCGGCCGGGCCGCGCCTCACGCGCCCGGCCGGAGCCTCATCCCCAGCACGGTGCGCGCCTCGAGCCCCAGAGCCGCGCGGGCCTCGGGCGCGCCGGTGCGGTCCTCGCCCACCACGGTCATCCCGATCCGCTCGGCCACCCGGCGCGAGGCCGTGTTCTCCGGGTGGATGATCGCCACGAGCTCGTGGTGCCCCAGCACGTCCCGGGCGTGGTCCCGGCAGGCGGCGGCCGCTTCGGTGGCGTAGCCGCGCCCCCACAGGTCGGCCCGCACGTGGTAGCCGACCTCCAGGCGAGGCTCCCCGTTGACCTCCTGCCACGTCAGGCCGCAGTCGCCCACGAAGCCGGGCCCGCCGTCGTCGTGGGTCTCGATGATCCACAGCCCGTGCCCGTCCTGCGCGTACCGGCGCCGGTTGCCCGCGATCCACGCCGCCGCCTCCGCGCGCGTGCGCGGGGCGGGGTAGAAGCGCATCACCACGGGATCGGCGAGGAGGCCGGCCAGGTGGTCGAGGTCGGCGTCGGCCATCTCGCGGAAGCGCAGACGGGCGGTGGGGGCGGGCGGCATGCGCCCAGGCTAGCGGCGGGCGGATGCGCCCCGCCTCTTGTCTGCGCGGGGCCGGGCTGGTCGACTGTGCCCATGCCGCATTCCCTCTCCCTGCGCCCGTTGCGGGTGGATGACGCCGAGGCCATGGCCGCGGTCCTCGCCGACCCGGACCTGTACACGTACACCGGCGGGACGCCGCCGGGCGAGGAGGAGCTGCGGCAGCGGTACGCGATCCTCGCGCGCGGTCGCTCCGAGGACGGCGCGGAGGACTGGGCCAACTGGATCGTGGTGCTGGAGCCGGAGGGCCGGCCGGTCGGCTACGTCCAGGCCACCATCCCCGTGGACGGGGGACCCACGCAGATCGCCTGGCTGATCGGCACGCCGTGGCAGGGCCGCGGGCTGGCGAAGGAGGCCGCCGGCCTCCTCAAGGGCGAGCTGCGGGACCGGGGGGTGCGGCGCCTCGTGGCGGATGTCCACCCCGAGCACACGGCCTCCCAGCGGGTCGCCCAGGCGATCGGCCTGGCGCCGACGGACGAGGTCGTGGACGGGGAGGTCCGCTGGGCCGGGTCCGTGGACGACGGCGGCGGCCCGGTCACCGGCTGAGGCCGCGGCGCCGCTCCGGGTAGGAGCCGCCGAGCTCCACGCCCCGCTCGGCCAGGTAGGCCTCCGGGTCCACCGGCTCGCCGTCCACGCGCAGCTCCAGGTGCAGGTGCACGCCGGTGGCGGCGCCGGTCTGCCCGACGCCGGCCAGGTGGTCCCCGGCGGAGACGCGCTGGCCCGCGTCCACCACGGTGGAGTCCGGGGCGGCGTGCAGGTAGCGCCACACGTGGCCGTCCCCGGCGTCCACGGCGAGCAGGTTGCCGCCCGCGTCCCCGCCGGCCTCCACGAATAGGACTCGGCCGTCGGACACCGAGTGGAAGGGCGTGCCCTCCGGCACCCCGCCGAGGTCCACGCCGTCGTGGCGGGTCAGGGCCTCCTCGGACACCCCCGAGGGCACCACGCCCTCGCCGAACGGGTTGGGGCGGGGCCCGAAGCGGGAGGTCACGCGGCCCTGCACGGGCTCGGCGTACCCCTGCGTGTTCACCGTGGGCGGGGCGGGGGTGAAGCCGCCGTTCCAGCGCCGCCGCTCGGCGCCCGCGCCGGCGTCGTCCCGGCCGGCCGGACCGAACGCGAGGACCAGCGCCAGGACGGTCGCGATCAGGGCCAGCGCCCCCACTGCGGCCAGCACGCCCCCGGCCACACCGCTGCCCGGGGAGCCGGCGCCGGGGGTCGGGGTGGTCATCCCCTCAGTCTGTCATGCAGGGTCGGGACGGCCCCGGCCTTCGCCCACGGCATCCCGGCCCGCCACCAGCTCCCGCCCGCGCTCGTAGTCCTCGTCCGCGTTGTAGGTCAGCACGCCCACCACGCGGTCCTGCGCGTCCGTGTACCAGAGAGTGAACCCGCCGGTGCGCTCCACCATGCGGGCCTGCTCGTGGCCGTCGCCCCACGCGGCGTGCTTGAGCGTGTGCTCGCCGATGGTGCTCCAGAACCCGGGCACGGCCTCCCACCGCCGCAGGGACTCCGGGTCCGCCGTCGCCGCGTGGGCCAGCACGGAGGCCTGGCCGGCGCCGCCCGGCACGCCGACCTCGGTGCGGGCCGCGTTGTGCCCGGCGACCTCGCCCATGCCGAGGGCGTCGCCCCAGTGCTCCACGGGGATCGGCCGGCCGGCCACGGCGTGGTGGGCGCGGGCCACGTCCCCGGCCACCCACACGCCCGGCGCCGCCGCCAGGTGCTCGTCCGCCACGATCCGCCCCTCGTGCATGGTCAGCTCGGAGTCCTCGAGCCACCCGCCCCCCGGCTCGACCCCCACCGCGGCGAGGATCAGGTCCGGGGCGAGCGTGGCGCCGTCGTCGAGGTGGACGGTGCGCGGGGCGCGCACCTGCCCCACCCGCACGCCGGTGCGCAGCTCGACGCCGGCGCCGATCAGCCACTGCGCGATCCGATCGCCCGCCTCGCGGCCGAGCCGCTTCTGCTGCGGCACCTCGTCCGGGGTGACCAGCGTGGTGGCCACCCCGCGCAGGGCCAGGGAGGCGGCCGCCTCGCAGCCGATGAACCCCGAGCCGATCACGACGGCGGAGCGCGCGTGCCCGGCGGAGGCCACCAGGCGGCGGGCGTGGTCGAGAGAGCGCAGCAGGTGCACCTCGGCGTCGTCGTCCGCGACGGGCAGGGGCTTCGGGTGCGCGCCGAGGGCGAGGATCAGGCGCTCGAAGCGGACCGGCTCCTCGCCGACCCGCAGCGTCCGCGCGGCGAGGTCCGCGCCGGTGACGGTGGTGCCGCGGCGCAGCTCGACGCCGTCCGGCAGCTCCTCCCCGGCGATCGGCGTGCCCTCGGGGGCCGCCATGCCGCGCAGCAGCTCCTTGGACAGCGGCGGACGCTCATAGGGGTGGTCCACGTCCGAGGTGAGCATGAGGACGGGGCCGGGTCCCCCGGCGTCGAGGTAGGCGCGGGCGGCGCTGGCGCCGGCGGGGCCGCTGCCCACGATCACGAGCGGGTACGGGGTGGAGCTGTGCTGGGCCATACGGCCAGCATGCGCACCCGTCACGGGCGGGCGCCAGGGCCGACGGGCACCCCCGGCTCCGGCATACTGCCCGCATGGACCCCTCCCTGGTGTGGCTGCCGGCCGTCGTCGCGCTGGCCGCGATCACCCTGGGCGGCACGCTCCAGCGGGTGAGCGGAATGGGTGTGGGCATGATCGCCGCACCCACGCTGTCCCTGCTCCTGGGCCCGGTGGCGGGGGTGACGCTGTCCAACGTGGCCGCCTCGGTGTCCGCGGTGCTGCTGTTCGCGATGCTGCACCGGCATGTGGACTGGCCGCGCTTCGTCCGCCTCGCGCCGTTGCTCGTGACCGGCTCGTTCGCGGGGGCGTGGGCCGTGCGGGTCCTGGACGCCCACGCACTCGAGATCCTCCTGGGGTCCTCCGTGCTGGTGGCCGTGGCCGCCGTCCTGGGCCTGCAGCAGCGCTTCACCGCCCAGGGGGACGGGGCCGTGTTCGCCTCCGGCGCCGTCGCCGGGTTCATGAACACCACCGCGGGCATCGCCGGGCCGGCGCTCGCGGTCTACGCGGTGGCGAGCCGGTGGGACCAGCGCTCGTGGGCGGCCACCCTCCAGCCCGTGTTTCTGCTGGCCAATCTCACCTCGCTGGTCACGAAGTCGCTGTTCGGAGCGGCCGTGCCCGCGGGGCTGCACGTGCCGTGGCCGGTGTGGGTCGCCGTGGTGGCGGGCGGTCCGCTGGGTGTGCTGCTCGGTTCGGCGGTGGCCCGCCGGGTGGACCCCGCGAAGGCGCGCGTCCTCGCGATCTGCCTGGCCGGCGTCGGGGGCACGGTGGCGCTGGTGCGCGGTGTGGCCGGCACCCTGGGCTGAGGCGGGGCCGGCGCGCAGGCGTCAGGGCAGGAGGGAGCGCACGGCCGCGGCCAGCGTGTCCCGCACGTCGTCCACCGTCAGGTCCTCCGGGGCCAGGTGCCGCTCGACCGACAGCGTGTGCACGAGCATCACGAGCATGGCCGCAGTGTGCGTGACCTGCTCGTCCGGGACGTCGGCCAGCACGCGGTGCTCGCGCAGCAGGCCGGCCAGGAAGTCCCGCCGCCGGACGGTCAGCGTCCGGTAGGCTCTCCCCACGGCGGGCTCGCGCAGGCCCACGGCCTGGAACTCGTGGAGGAGCAGGGGCCAGGAGCCCGTGGTCTCGAGCACGACGTCGGCCAGGGCCTCCGCCACGCGGGCCACCAGGTCCTCGCGCGGCAGGTCGGGGTCGTCCAGGGCGTCGGCGACGCCGTCCATGGCTCGGGTGGTCGCCCGCTCGAACTGGACGGTGCAGGCGGCGGCGAAGAGGTCCGGCTTCCCCGCGAAACCGGAATAGACGGCGCCCTTCGTGTAGCCGGCCTCCGCCGCGATGCGGGCGAGGGAGGAGCGCGCGTAACCCTCCCGTCCGAACACCCGAGCCGCGTGGTCGAGGATGGCCGCGCGGACATCCTCGCGGCGGGGTCGGGTCGCCATGTTGCCCTCTCGATGCCGATGGTATTGAATACCGATGGTATTGAATCCGCCTCGACTCGGCAAAGAGGGCCCATGTCTTCCACTCCCACCGACGCCGATCACCATGGCCCCGGGCCCGCCCCCGACCCGGCGCACCTCGACGACCTCCCGCCCGCCACCCTCGTGGCGCGCGGTCTGACCCTGCGCGGCAGTCGCGGGCCGGTGTTCGGCCCCCTCGACCTCGTGCTGCCCCCGCAGACCCACCTGGCCGTGCTCGGAACCCAGGGCTCGGGCCGCTCGGCCCTGCTGCTCGCCCTCACGGGGCGCCTGCAGGGCGTGCGGGGCGAGCTCGTGCTCACCGGCGGCCCCGTGGACGTCGCACTGGACGGGCCGGAGCGGCCCGCCGCCCGCGCGTACCGGCCCCCGATCGACGCCGCGCGCCACCCGCACGCCCTGCGCGCCCGCACCGCCATCGCCCACACCACCGACGTGGTGGAGCTCGAGCCGGCGCTGACCGCGGCCGAGGTCGTGGACGAGCGCTGTCTCACCGACGGCGTGCGCCGCCGCGCCGGCCGCGCACGCTTCGCCCTCCTCGCCGACGCGGTGAGGCTGACCGTGGCGCCGGAGGCCGTCGTCGGGGAGCTGTCCGCGCCCGATCGCGCGCTGCTGGCCGCCGTCGTCGCCTGCCTGCGCCCGGCCCGCCTCGTCACCTTCGACGACGTGGACGCCACCCTGACCCTCGATGAGCTGGCCGCGCTCCACGCGGCCCTGGACGTCCTCAAGGACCACGGCCACCCGTTCGCGGTGAGCGCCGTGGCCTCCGCGCCCGTGCCGCGTGACGCCGTCGTCCTCACCCTGTCCCCCGTCCGGGAGAACTGATGCTGTTCCGCTACGAGCTGCGACGCTTCCGCCGTGGCCTGCCCCTGCTCGCCCTGCTGTTCATCTTCCTCGTCCCCGCCATCTACGGCGCCCTGTACCTGTCCGCGAACTGGGACCCCTACGGGGCCATGGACCGTCTGCCGGTGGCGATCGTCAACGAGGACGAGCCCGTCCAGCGCGGTGACACCACGCTGCGCACCGGCGCGGACATGACCGAACGCCTCAAGGACGACCGCGCCTTCGACTGGCGCGAGACCACGCGGGAGGAGGCCGAGGAGGGACTGCGGGAGGGCCGGTACTACCTCGTCCTGGAGATCCCCGCCGAGCTCAGTCGTGACCTCGTCAGCCCCGAGGGCGGCGGGACACCGCGGCAGGCGCAGATCACCCTGCGCCGAGACGACGCCAACGGCTTCGTGATCGGCTCCGTCACGAACGCGAGCCAGGCCAAGGTCGAGGCCGCCGTGAACCGGTCCGCGATCGAGGCGTACTTCGAGGCCGTCTTCGCCAGCCTCGGCGAGCTGCGGTCGGGCATGGTGGACGCCGCCGACGGTGCCGCGCAGCTGGCCGACGGCACGGCCTCCGCGGTGGACGGCGCGAGCCGGCTGGAGGACGGGATCGTCCAGGCCCACGACGGCTCGGGCAAGCTGGCCGAGGGCGCGGGCCAGCTCGCCACGGGTGCCGGTGACCTCGCGGACGGCGCCGCCCAGGCCGACGACGGCGCCCAGCGACTCGCCGAGGGCGCCGCGTCCGCGCAGGACGGGGCCGGGCGCCTGGCCGACGGGCTCGACCAGGCGCGCGGGGGCTCCCAGGCCCTCGCCGACGGTGCCGGGCAGCTCGCCGAGAACGCCCCCGCCCTGCGTCAGGGCGCCACGGACCTCTCCGACGGGCTGGCCCAGCTGCAGACCGGATCGGCCGAGCTCACCGACGGCGCCACGCAGGTGGCCGACGGCACCCAGCAGCTCTACGACACGGTGATCCCCGGCCTGGACCAGGTGATCGAGCGGCAGGACGCGGTGGCCGCCGACGTCGCCGCGGTGGACGAGGACGTCCAGCGGGTCGCCGAGGTGGCCGGCACGGCCGAGGACGGCGCGGGCGCCCGCATCGCCGACGCGCAGGCCGCCCTGGCCGAGCTCGCCGAAGAGGACCCGACGCTCGCCGAGTCCGAGCAGTACGCCGCGCTCCAGGAGGCGCTCACCGGCGCGGACGAGCGGGTGACCGCCGTCGCCGGCCGCGCCGAGGAGGCCGCCGCGACCTCCGCGGCCGCCAACGAGCGCGTCCAGGGCTTCGTCGAGGACGACGTCGCCGCCTCCGCCAAGGCGGATCTGACGGACCTCAACGACGGCGCCCACGCCGTGGCCGCGGGCGCCGAGAAGCTGCAGGGCGGGATCGGTGAGGCGAAGGACGGGGCCGACTCCCTCGCCGACGGCGCCGGGAAGTTCGCGGACGGCCTCGAGCAGCTGGGCTCCGGCGCGACCGAGCTCGACGGCGGCCTGGCCCAGCTCCAGGACGGCGCCGGGGAGCTGCAGTCCGGCCTCGGCGAGCTGACGGACGGGGCGACCACCCTCGCCGAGGGCAACGCCGCGCTCCACGACGGGGCGCTGACCCTGCAGGACGGTGCGGGCCAGCTGGAGTCCGGCGCCACCGAGCTCGACGACGGCCTGGCCCAGCTCCAGGACGGCGCCGGGGAGCTGCACACCGGCCTCGGCACCCTCGACGACGGCGCCCACGAGCTCGCCTCCGGGCTCTCCGACGGCGTCGACCGCGTCCCCGCCCTGACCGAGGACGAGCGGGACGAGGCCGCCCTGGTGATGTCCCGGCCGGTGGAGGCCGTGATGCAGGTGGACAACTCCGCGGAGGTCTACGGCCGCGGCATGGCGCCGATGTTCTTCTCCATCGCGCTGTGGGTGTTCGGCATCGCCGCGTTCAACATCATGCGGCCCATCAGCGGGCGGCTGCTGGCCGGGCGCCGCAACCCGGTGGCGATCGCGCTGGCCGCGTGGCTGCCCGTGGGCATCGTGGCCGTGGGCGGCGGCCTGCTCATGCTGGCCGCCACGCTGCCGCTGGGCCTGGCCCCCGTCCACCCGGTGCGGGCCGTGGCCCTGACGGTGCTCGTGGCCGTGGTGTTCTCCCTCATCGCGCACCTGGTGCAGACGGCGCTCGGCACCCCCGGTTCGGCGCTGCTGCTGGTCCTGCTGATCCTGCAGCTGGCCTCCACCGGCGGCACCTACCCGGCCGAGGTGCTGCCCGGCTTCTTCCAGGCGCTGCACCCGTTCATGCCGATGAGCTACTCCATCGAGGCGTTCCGCAACGCGATCTCCGGCGGTCTGGACCAGCGCTTCTGGGTGCCGGTGGTCGTGCTGATGGGCATCGGGGCGGCGGCGCTCGCCCTGGACGTGCTCGTGGTGCGGCGCCGGCGCCGGTTCCGCATGAAGGACCTGCACCCCGCGCTGCAGGCCTGAGCGGGGATGACTTCCGCACCCCGCGCCGCCGTCGTCCGTCCGGCCCGCCCCGAGGACGCGCCCGCGATCGCCGCGATCGCCGCGGCCACCTTCCCGGACGCCTCCCCGGCCTCGCTGCCGCGTGCCGCGGTGGACGCGCACATCGCGCTGCACCTGAGCGAGGCGGCCGTGGCCGCGTGGATCGCGGACCCGGAGCGGATCGTGCTCGTGGGCGCCGCGGCCGACGCCCCGGAGACCCTGCTCGGCTACGCCATGTACGAGACCGCCGCGACCCCCGAGGCACCCGTCACGGAGCGGCTCGGCGACGTGCCGGCCGGCCACCTCTCGAAGCTGTACGTGCTCGCCGAGGGGCGCGGCACCGGGCTGGCCGAGGCCCTCGTGCACGACGGCGTCGAGCGGCTGCGGCGGCTGGGGTTCCGGCACGTGTGGCTCGGCACGAACGCGCAGAACGCACGGGCCAACCGGTTCTACGAGCGCCTCGGCTTCGAGACGGTCGGGGCGCGGCAGTTCGTGGTCGGCGGGGAGCGGGTCGAGGACGACTGGGTGCGGCTGCTGACGGTGGCGTGAGCCGGTCGCCGCTCAGCAGGCCTCCGGGCCGTCCGGGTCCTCGTCGGGATCGATCCACGCCGACGGGTGGTAGTGCACCGCGGCGAGCCCGTCGTCGTCGGCCAGGTGCGTCTGCGCCTCGGGCACGGAGTCCGTGTTCTGCCCGGCCACCGCCTCCCACGTCCCCGCCTCGGTGCGGTGCACCACGAGCAGCAGGACGCCGGTGCGCTCGCCGGCCTCGTCGCCGTCGGGCGCGGTCTGCCCCGTCATGGTCCACGGCGCGTGCACCACTGCCACGTCCCCGAGCTCCCGCACCCGCACGCGCCCGAGCTCGAGCCGCGAGTGCGGGAACATCCAGCGGAAGCCGAGCGCGTGGTTCACCCGGATCTGCCGACGCCGCCTCCACCACACGCCCACCACGTTCACGAAGTCCGCGTCCTCGGCGAACAGCTCGGCGAGCGCGTCGGCGTCGGCGGCGTTCCAGGCGGCCGCGAAGGCTTCGGCCACCGCGGCGGGGCCGGTCGGTCGGGCCGCGACGTCGGCGGTGGGGTCCGCGGGGGACATGGCTGCTCCTGGATCGGGGAAGGGCGGGTTCAGCGGGCGGGTCCGTAGGCCAGCGTCAGCACGACGGCGGCGAACAGCACCGCCATCACGGCCAGGACCGTGAGCACGGCGCGCAGGGCCGCACGCGTGCGCGGGTCGGCCGGGGGCGGTGCATCCGGACGTCGGGTCACGCTCGCCAGTGTGGCACGCGGCACGGCGCGAGGGGCGCGTGCGTCGGCGCGCGTCGAAGGCGCCTCCCAGCCGGGGCTCAGTCGACGCTGAAGCTGCGGATGTGGTTGCTGAACACGAAGCGGTCGAACACGGTCCGCGCCGAGCTCGGGTCGTCCGCGTGACCACTCTGGGCCGTCTACGGCGGATCGAGCCCCGCCGCCGGCCGGCCTCCCATGCCCGGCCGGTTCCCACCTCCGCCCGCCCGCCCGGCAGGGGTGGTCCCGGGCCGGGCGGCCTTGGGATGATGGGTGCCCCCGGAGAAAGGTGCCCGATGCCCCCGCCCGTGCCGCAGCCGACCCGCCGACAGATGCTCCTGGCCGGTTCCGCCCTGCTCGGATCGGGACTGCTGGCCGCCTGCGGGCAGGACGGGGAGGACGCGGCGTCGTCGTCCGTGCCGACCTCGTCCGCGCCCACCTCCGCCGCCCCCGCTGGTCCGCCGCCCGCCGGCGAACCGGTGGCCTGGTCGGACGTGGCCCGGGTTCCGCACCTGTTCTTCCACTCCCTCGTGGTGGACCCGGCCCGCGCCTTCGACGGCGACGACAAGGCCGGCGGCTATCTGGACTTCATGGTCACGGTGGACGAGTTCGACGCCGTCATCCGGCAGGTCTACGAGCGCGGTTACGTGCTGGTCTCCCCGCACGAGCTGTACGAGGTGGGGGAGGACGACGTCGTGCGCCCGAAGACCCTCATGGTCCCCGAGGGCCGGACCCCGCTGATCCTCTCCCTGGACGACTGCTCGTACTACCTCTACATGGACGGCGACGGCTTCGCGGACCGCCTGATCGTGGCCGAGGACGGCCGCGTCCGCAACGAGTACACGGACGCCGAGGGCACCACGCACGTCGGGGCGTTCGACGTCGTCCCGCGCCTGGACGACTTCCTCGCCGAGCACCCGGACTTCAGCCTCAACGGCGCCCGCGGCGTGCTGGCCATGACCGGCTACGACGGCGTGTTCGGCTACCGCACCTCGGCCCGCGAGTTCGGGGACAGCCCCACGTTCGACGCCGACGTCGCGGCCGCCACCGAGGTCGCCGACGCGCTCAAGGACAGCGGCTGGGAGTTCGCCTCCCACACGTGGGGCCACCGGACGGTGCCGAAGCTGACCATGGAGGAGCTCGAGTTCGACATGAGGCACTGGCACGAGGAGGTCGAGCCGATCCTCGGCCCCACGGACATGCTCATCTACCCGTTCGGCGCGGACGTCACCGGGCCCGGCAAGTACACGGAGGACAACGAGCGGTACCGCTACTTCCGCGAGCTCGGCTACCGCTCCTTCTTCCTCGTGGACGGCACCTCCAAGGCGTGGGGCCAGCTCGAGCCCGGCTACTACCGCGGCTCGCGCATCAACGTGGACGGCATCAGCCTCGCCGCGGCCGTCTCGGGCGAGCGGCCCGTGCTGGAGGAGTTCTTCGACCCCCGGTCCGTCCTGGACCCGGCCCGCCCCGAGTCCATCCGCGGCCCGAAGAAGCCGAGCCCGGCGCCGTCGTCGCCCGCCGCGGCCCCGAGAACCCCGCGACCCTGAGGAGAGCACCATGTCCATCCCCGCCACCGAGGTCGAGGCCCGCTGGAACGCGGCCGCCGAGCCGTTCACCGCCGTCGTCCGGGAGGTGCGGGACTGGGACGCCGCCACCCCGTGTGAGGGCTGGGACGCGCTGGACCTGCTGGACCACGTGATCGCCGGCCAGCGCGACTTCGCCGCCCGCCAGGGCCGGGAGGTGCCCCTCTTCGACGGGTCCCGCCAGCAGCTGGCCACCCAGTGGGCCAAGCACGCCGCCGCCATGTCCGCCCTCGCCGGTGACGAGGAGTTCATCATGCGGCCCATGAAGACCGCGCGCGGGGAGATGCCCGTGGGCGAGGCGTTGATCCGCTTCCACGCGTTCGACGTGATCGTGCACCGTTGGGACCTGGCCCGCTCGCAGGGCGTGGACGCGCGGTTCACGGACGCGGAGATCGACTGCGTGGAGGAGTCGCTGGAACTGTTCGGCGACGCCGCCTACACGCCCGGCATCCTGGGCGAGCCCGTCCCCGTGGCCGACGACGCCGACCGGCAGACCCGCCTGCTCGGTCGCCTGGGCCGTCGGGGCTGAGACCAGGGCAGGACCCGTCCCCGCACCCCAGGAGGCACCGTGAGCGAGTCCACCGGTTTCAGCGCCGCGGAGCAGGCCGCGATCGCCGAGCGCGCGCAGGAGCTGCGCGCCCAGCGCGGCGGCAGGAAGAAGGCCGACGCCCTGCAGGACCTGCTGGTGAAGATCGAGGAGATGCCCGAGCAGGACCGCGCCATGGCGGTGGGGGTGCACCGGATCGTCACGGAGGCGGCCCCGGAGCTCGAACCCCGCACCTGGTACGGCATGCCCGCCTACGCGCGCGGCACGGACGTGCTCGTGTTCCTGCAGGTCAGCAGCAAGTTCGGCGTGCGGTACACAACCCTCGGCTGACGTCCGGCGCAGAGTGGTCACGACACGCCGCGTCGCGCACGCGGAGACGGCGTGTCCTGACCACTCCGCGGGCTTTCCGGCCCCTCCGAGCCCGCCGGCCCCTCCGCGGCCCGGGCTGCCCGTCGCCAGCGCCGCACCGCCCACAGGGTCAGACCGCCCACGGCGAGCCAGCCCACCCCGAGCAGCACGCCGTTCACGACGCCCGGGCGCACCGCGAACGCCCCCATCGCCACGAGGGAGAGCTGCCCGGGGATCACGCCGACCGCGGTGGAGCCGGCGAAGATCCCCAGCGGCACGGCGAGCGCGCCCGCCCCGTAGTTCACGGGCCAGTACGGCAGCCCCGGGGCGACGCGCAGGGCCAGCAGGGCGAGGAACCCGGTGTCCTCGAGCCGCCGCTCCACGGTCTCGGCGTGGCGGCCGAGCCCGCGCAGGACCACCTCGCGTCCGACCGCGCGCGCGATGCCGTACGCCCCGAGCGAGCCCAGCAGGGCTCCGACGACGGACAGCACCGTCCCCTCGATCGCGCCGAAGAGCACACCGGCGGTGACCGCCATGATCGTCACGGGGATGGGGGTGAGCGCCACGGCCGCGTACAGCACGGTGAACGCCAGCCAGCTCCACCAGCCGAAGCCGTCCAGCTGGGCGCGCAGCTCGTCCACGCCGGGCAGGCGCACGGTGAGTGCCAGCCACACGAACGCCGCCACCACGAGGACGAGGGCGGCGGTGCGCAGGATCGACACCCCGCGGTGCCCTGTGCGGGCGGGCAGGGTGGAGGCGGCGCCGGAGTCGCGCGGCGGCACGGCGGTGGAGGGCATCGGCTCAGGCTACCGGCAGCCGCTCCCTCCGCATGTCCTCCCTGGCCTGCGGTCACGCCCTGCTCTGCTTTGCTGGATCACACGCGTGTGACTCATCCACACCTGTGGACAACTCTGTGGAGAACCCTGTGCACGCGGCCCGCCGGGTGTGGACGGAGGGGCTCAGACGGTGGACGCGCCGGGCGCGTCGTCACCCGGCCGCGCCTCGCCCGGCCCCGCCGCCGGCTCGTCCTCGAAGACGGGACCGCCGTCGTCCTCCCAGGCCGCGGCGGCGTCGTCGTCCCTGTCGGTCTCCTGCACCTGGTCGTGCAGGCGCTCCATGCGGGTGTCCAGGTCCGCAGCCACGCGGGCGGCGGCCACGAGCTCGGTCGCGATGTCCGGGGGCACGCCGCCGTCGAACTTGTAGTTGATCTTGTGCTCGAGCGTGGCCCAGAAGTCCATGGCGCTCGTGCGGAACTGCATCTCCACGGTCACCGGGATCGTGCCGGTGGACAGGTGGATCGGCACCTGCACGAGGCAGTGCAGGCTGCGGTAGCCCGAGGGCTTGGGCCGGGAGATGTAGTCCTCCACCTCGAGCACCCGGATGTCCGGCTGCTGCGTGAACTGGCGGAACACGCGGTACACGTCCCGGGCGAAGCTGACGATCACGCGCGCCCCGGCGATGTCCGTGACGTTGGTGCGCAGCGCGTCCAGGTCCAGGGACAGCCCGCGGGCGGAGGCCTTGCGCAGGATCGACTCCGGCGACTTCACCCGCGTGACGATGTGCTCGATGGGGTTGTAGTCGTGCAGGTGCGTGAACTCGTCCCGCAGCACCTCGAGCCGCGCCTCCACCTGGAGCAGGGCCGAGCGGTACTCGAGGTCGAAGCGCTCGACGTCTCGGCGCAGCCGCTCCAGCGCCCCTGACGCCGCGGGGGTGAGCTGCGTCAACTCGGACACGGGGGTGCCGCGCAGCGCCTCGACGTCCGCCGAGGGCGCGGGCGCGTCCGGGGAAGGGTCCTGCTCCATGGCCTCAGAGCCTACGGCGGGATCCTGCGAGACGGCAGGCCGTCCACAGGCCCGACGGCGGCCCGTCAGTCCTCGGCGGGGATCAGCACGCGCTCGAAGGCGGCGCGCTCCTCGTCGGAGACGGCCACGGGCCGCCCGGCCGCCGGGTCCACCTGCACGAACACGGCGTCGCACAGCACGCAGCGCCGCCCGTCCTGCCACAGCTCGTGGCGCAGCGTGAAGGACGTCCGGCCGATCCGCAGGATCCACACCCGCGCCGTCACCTCGGGCCCGGCGTAGACCACGGGCGCCTCGTACTGGACCTCCATGGACCGCACGACGCGCTGGACGTCCGGGGACGCCGTCGTCGTGGCCCACGCGGCCAGGGCGCGCACGCGCGCCTCCTCGGCGAGGGTGAGCAGGCGGGCGTTGTTGACGTGGCCGTAGCGGTCTTCGTCGGACCAGCGCAGCTGCAGCCCGACCTCGAACGGGGTCGGCGTGCCGGCGTCGGCGGGGGTCTCGGGGGTGGTCGGCTGCGTCACGGGGTGAACACCTTTCCTGGGTTGAGGATGCCGTGCGGGTCGAACACGGCCTTGATGCGCTGCTGGAGGTCGTGCTGGGCGTCGCCGAGCTCGTCTCGCAGGAACGCGCGCTTGAGCAGGCCCACGCCGTGTTCGCCGGTGAGCGTGCCGCCGAGTTCCAGGCCCGCGCGGAACAGCTCGCCGGCGGCCTCCCACACGTCCGCCGGGATCGACGCGGCGTCCTCGGCCGCGCCGCCCACCTGCGCCGCCGCGCCGAACAGCAGGATCGGGTGCAGGTTGCCGTCCCCGGCGTGGGCCGTGGTGGGGATGGCGACGCCGGTGCGTGCCTCGATCTCACGGATCCGCGCGAACATCTCGGCCATGCGGCTGCGCGGGACGGCCACGTCCTCCACGAGCGGGGTGCCGAGGCGCTCGAGCGCGGGGAACGCGGTGCGGCGCAGGGCCATGAGGGCCTCCCCCTCGGCGGGGTCCACGGTCACGGTGACGTCCCCGCCGTGGGCGCGCATGAGGGCGGCCATGGCCTCCCCGTCCGCCTCGGCGCCGGCGCCGTCGGCCTGCACCAGCAGGAACGCGCCGGATTCGGGCAGGGCGGCCCCGCGCTCGGGCCCCGCGTGCGCGCGCACCGCGGCGAGCGTCGCCTCGTCCATCAGCTCCATCAGGGCGGGCACGTGACCGGCCCCGGTGATCGCCTCGGCCGCGGCGGCGCCCGCGACGACGTCCGGGAAGAACCCGCCGAGCGTCACGGGCACGCCGCGCACGGCCGGCCGCAGCGCCAGCGTCGCGCCCACGATCACGCCGAGCGTGCCCTCCGAGCCGATCATCAGCGCGACCAGGTCGTAGCCGGTCACCCCCTTGACGGTGCGGTGGCCCAGCCGCAGCAGGGTGCCGTCCGCGAGCACCACGTCCAGGCCCAGCACGGCCTCGCGCGTGACGCCGTACTTGGCGCACAGCAGCCCGCCGGCGTTCATCGCGATGTTGCCGCCCACCGTGGAGATGTCCTTCGACGCGGGGTCCGGGGCCCACCACAGCCCGTGCTCGGCGAGCGCGGCGTTCAGCGCCCCGTTGAGGATCCCCGGCTCGACGACGGCCACGCGGTCCGCGGGGGAGACCTCCAGGATCCGGTCCATCGCGGTCATGTCCAGGACGATCTCGCCCGCCCCCGCGACGGCGCCGCCGGCCAGCCCCGTGCCCGCTCCGCGGGTGACCAGCGGGGTGCGGGTGCCGTGCGCGATCCGGCACGCGGCCTGCACGTCCTCCACCGTCCGTGCGCGGACCACGGCCCGCGGCGCGGCGGGGGAGCGATGCCCCGAGCGGTCCGCCCGGGCGGCCTCGAGTGCGGCGACGGAGACGTCCACGCGGCCGGGCAGCTCCGCCTGCAGGCGGGCGACGACGTCGGCGGGCGGGGCGTCTGCGGCGGGGGCCGGGGCGAGCGGTGCGGCCGGGGCGAGCGGTGCGGAGAAGTCCATGCCCACCAGTGTCGCCGATCACACGGGACGGAACGCTCGTCGGCCGGTCCGATGACGCGCCCGGCCCCGTCCCTAGACTGGCGACCATGACCTCCCCGGACCCCGCTGCGCCGCGCCCCCGCGTCCACGTGCTCACCCTGCGCCCGGGTGGAGCCCGCGAGGACACCGCCCGCCGCGTGGGCGCCGTCCTCGCCGAGGCCTTCGCCACGGACCCGTACACGCTCGGGCTCGTGCCCGAGGACCGGCGCGAGGCCCGCCTCGAGCGCAAGTTCACCGCCGCCGTGCGCCACGGGCTGCGCGCGGGGGCCGACGGCGCCCCGCTCGGCGCCGTGGACGTCGCCGTGGACGCCGACGATGGCACGCTGCTCGGCGCCGCCGTGTGGACCTCCCCCGCCGCCCCCCGCGGGGTCGACGTGCCGGGCCTGCTGGCGGGGCTGCCCACCGCGGTCGCCGTCCACGGCCGCCACACCCTCGCCCTGAAGCGGATCCAGGCCGCCTGCGAGCGTGCCCGCCCGGCAGGCCGGCACTGGTACCTTGAGGAGGTCGGCACCGTCCCGTCCGCCCGCGGGCGCGGGGCGGCGAGTGCGCTGGTGCGCCACGGCCAGCGCCGCGCGTCGGGTCTGCCCGTGCACCTCGAGGCGTCCGTGCCCGCCACCGTCCCGTTCTATGAGCGGCTCGGCTTCCGTGCGACCGGCCACGTGCCCGTGCCCGGGGGCGAGCCCCTGACCTGCCTGCGCTGGGAGGCCTGAGATGAGACACCCGATCCCCGACTACCTGGCGAGCCTGATCACCGAGCTCGGCGCCGTGAACCCGGGAGAGACGGCCCAGTACATCCCCGTGCTCGCGGAGGCGGACCCGGACCGCCTCGGCATCGCGCTGGCCACCCCCACCGGGCGGCTGCACTCCGCGGGGGACGCGGACGTGGAGTTCACCATCCAGTCCGCGTCCAAGCCGTTCACGTACGCGGCCGCGCTCGTGGACCGGGGCTTCGCCGCCGTGGACCGACAGGTGGGGCTGAACCCCTCGGGCGAGGCCTTCAACGAGCTCTCCCTCGAGGCGGAGTCGCACCGCCCGGACAACGCCATGATCAACGCGGGCGCGCTCGCGGTGCACCAGCTGCTGGTGGGGCCGGAGGCGAGCCGGAAGGAGCGGCTGGACCGGGCCGTGGAGATCATGTCCCTGCTCGCCGGGCGTCGGCTCGCGGTGGACCGGGAGACGTACGAGTCCGAGATGGCGGTCTCGGACCGCAACCTCTCCCTGGGGCACATGCTCCGCAGCTACGGGGTGCTGCAGGACTCGGCCGAGGAGATCGTGGCCGGGTACGTGGCGCAGTGCGCCGTGCTCGTCACCGCCAAGGACCTCGCCGTGATGGGCGCGTGTCTGGCCACCGGGGGCATCCATCCGATGACGGGTGAGCGCGTGCTGCCGTCCATCGTGGCGCGGCGCGTGGTGTCCGTGATGACCTCCTCCGGCATGTACGACGCCGCCGGGCAGTGGCTCGCCGACGTCGGGATCCCGGCCAAGTCCGGGGTGGCCGGCGGTGTGCTCGGCGCGCTGCCGGGCCGCGTGGGGATCGGCGTGTTCTCGCCGCGCCTGGACGAGGTGGGCAACTCGGCGCGCGGCGTGCTGGCGTGCCGCCGCCTCTCCGAGGACTTCCGGCTGCACCTCATGGACGGCGACAGCCTGGGCGGAACCGCCGTGCGCTTCGTGGAACGCGAGGGTGACCGCGTGTTCCTGCACCTGCAGGGCGTGATCCGGTTCGGCGGCGCCGAGGCGGTGCTGGACGCGCTCACGGACCTGCGCACCGGTGCGGAGAAGCCCGGCACCGGCTGGGACGCCGCCGTCTACCCGCGGTGGCAGGAGGCCGCGGCGGACAGCGCGGCGCTCGCGGCCGCGACCGGCGGCGGGGCGGTGTACGAGGCCGCCGCCGTGGCCGCCCGAGATGAGAACGACGGGCCCATCCGCACCGTGGTGCTCAACCTCACGCGGGTGGACCGGATCGACGACGTCGGCCGGCGGCTGATCGCCGAGGGCGTGCGCCGGCTGCAGGCGGACGGCGTGCGCGTGGAGGTCGAGGATCCGGAGCGCATCCTGCCGCTGGAGGAGGCCGGCGCCCACTGAGGCGGCGGGGCGGGCAGGAGGGGGGGCGTGGCGGTGCTCTCCGTCTCGCTCCCTTTCGTTCAACTGCTGTTCATGTGACAATGGGCGGTCTCATCCCTTGACCCCGCTGTTCGAGGACGACCCCCATGCCCCTTTCCACCCTCCGCGTCAGCCTGCCCTCCCTCCGCCGCACCCGCCCCGCCCCGCAGGGGGTCCGTGGGCGGATCGCGCACGCCGTCGTGTCCCGGCTGCAGCCGCGTCCCGTGCCGCCGGTGGACCGTCGGACCCGCCTGGCGTGGCAGGTCTCGGGGGCACTGCCGCTGATCGGGTGCCTGACCTCGTTCCCCATCGGGATGTCCAAGGACTCCATGGTGATCCCGGGCGTCGGCTATCAGGGCGGGTTCCCCGCGGGCTGGTCCCACGCCCTCAACCAGCCGGCGTACTTCACGTGGCTGTCCAACGCGCTGGTCGCGGGCACGTCGCTGACGCTGGCCGCGCGTCGTGAGGCGCCCACGTCGGACGCGTTCTGGGCCGTGCGCACCGCCGGACTCGGCTCGGTGATGGTCACGGGGATCGTCTACAACGCGGTGCTGCGCGGCCGCGAGCAGGACACCTTCCTCTACCGGTTCAACGACGCGCTGCAGCACATCGTCAACCCCGTGCTCGCCCCGGCGGTGTGGGCGCTGTGCGACCCCCGCGGGCAGATCACGCCGCGGCGCGCCGGGCTGGCCTCGGTCATCCCGCTGATGTGGGCGGCGGCGACCATGGCGCGCGGGCCCCGCATCGACTGGTACCCGTACCCGTTCCTGGACGTGCCGCGGCTCGGCCGACGCAGCGTGGGCGTCGTGCTCGCCGGGATCCTGGCCGGCTTCACCGGGCTCATGGGCGTGCTCGGCACCGTGGACCGCCGCCTCGGCCCGGCCTGAGCGAGGGCGGTCCCCGGCGCTTTCGAACGTGAGAGAGGGCCTATCTCACGTTCGAAAGCCCCCATTCGCCCCCTTTCACGTTCGAAAGCGCGGGTGGGAGGGGCCGACGACGGCGGCGGCGCGTCAGTCGCCGCGGACGGCCTCGGCCACGGGCACGTCGCCGTCCACGAAGTCGATCTTCCGGCCCACCGTGCCCGGCTCATCGAGCACGGCCACGATCGCCCGGGCGACGTTGCCGCGGCTGGCCTCACGCTGCGAGGCGTCGGAGTCGGAGAGGTCCGGGTCCACGGTGATGCGGCCGGACGCCTCCTCCTCGGTCAGGGCGCCGGGGCCGAGGATGGTCCAGGCCAGCCCGGAGTCCCGCAGTGCCTCGTCCGCCTCGGCCTTGGCCTGCGCGTACGTGTAGAAGGGGTCGTCCTCGGGCACGTCGTGGTGCAGGGACGCGCCGAGGTAGGACACCATCACGTAGCGCCGCACACCCGCGGCCTCGGCGGCGCGCATGCTGGCGACGGCGGCGTCGTGGTCCACGGCCCGGGTGCGCTGGGCGTCCCCGCCGCCGGCGCCCGCGGAGAACACGACGTTGTCCGCGTCGCGCAGCGCGTGGACCAGCTCCTCCTGGTCCGCCTTCTCGATGTCCAGGACGAGCGGTTCGGCGCCGGCGGCGCGGACGTCCTCGGCGTGGTCGGGGTTGCGGATGAGGGAGACGACGTCGTGGCCGGCCTCCGCCAGCAGGGGTGCGGCGAGCAGGGCCACCTTGCCGTGGCCGCCGATGATCACGGTGCGGGTCATGGGGATCTCTCCTTCGGTTCGATCGGGTGCTGGACTTCCACAGTAGGGAGAGCCCGCCGCCGGTGCGAGGGTGGAGCGGCGCGCGACCGCCACCCCACTCCTCAGCTCTCCGCCTGACCCTCCCGCCAGTAGCCCATGAAGGAGACGTGCTTCTTCGGCACGCCGCCGGGGCCCACGCTGAGCCGGCGCAGGGCGCGCACCATCGCGGACTCCCCGGCGAGGAACACGTAGGCCTCGGGCCGTTCGTCGGCCTCGAGGGCGGCGACGGTCCACTCGCGCTCGACGGAGGCCGCGGGCGGCGCGACCGGCCCGCCGGCGTCGTCGGGGTCCACGCCCAGCAGGGCGGCGAGGCGGGCGTGCGCCCAGGACCCCGACGGCGCCCCCGGCGCCCGGCGGCCCACGTGCAGGCGCACGCGGCCCCGGTCCGCCAGCTCCGTCACGGCCCGCCAGTCCCACGGCTCGGGGACGGCCAGGCGCTCGGCGATCAGGTCGGCGGCCTGCCCGTCGTGGGGCAGTTCAAGCACGAGGTCCGCCTCGCCGTCGAACCCGCCGAACGGGTCCGCGAGCTCCTCCGCCACGGACACCAGGGCGGGGACGGCGGTCTCGTCGCCCACGGCCAGCACACGGTGCGCCCCCGTCTGCCGCCAGCCGGACCATGCCGGCGCCTCCGCCGAGGGCACCAGGACGTTGACCGCGTCCCCCGCCTGGACGGCGCGCGCCCAGCGCAGGCCCGGCCCCTGATGCGGGTCGGCGGGGTCGTCCGGGTCGCCGTGCAGCACCACGTCCACGGTCAGCGAGGGCACCTGCCGCCCGTCGAGCCGCACGAGCCCGGCCGAGCGCACCGTGTACGTGCGCATCCAGCCGCGCTCCTCCTCGGGGATGGCCAGGAACCCGGCGCGGAACCCGGCGGACAGGTCCGGGTCCGCCGACGTCCCGCCCGGCGGGGGGATCAGCAGCTTCACATAGGCGTCCCGGCGCGGCCGCGCGCCCCGGTACAGGGCGTGCAGGTCGGCGACGCCGGGCGGCAGCAGTCCCAGCAGGTCCCTGCTGGCGGCCTCCAGGTCCGGCCCCGCCAGCACGATCCGCCGGAACCCGCGGCACGGCTGCTCCACGGACACCACGCGCGTGTGCGCCACGAACATGCCGTCGGCGCTCATCGGCGGTCCCCGTCCCCGCGCGGCAGCACCACGGGGTGGCCCAGCAGCGGGTCGGCCACCACGTCCGCGTCCAGGCCGAACACCTCGGCCAGCACCTCCGGTGCGATCACCTCGCCCGGCGTGCCCTGCGCCACCACCCGGCCCGCGGCCATCGCCACGATGTGGTCCGCACTGCGCGCCGCCAGGTTCAGCTCGTGCAGCACCGCGACGACGGTCGCCCGGCCCCCGCCACGCGGGTCCGGGAGCGCCCGCACCAGGTCGAGCACCTCCACCTGATGGCTGAGGTCGAGGTAGCTCGTGGGCTCGTCGAGGAGCACCACCGGGGTCTGCTGGGCGAGCACGAGGGCGAGCCACGCCCGTTGCCGCTGCCCGCCGGAGAGCGTGCCGGCCTCACGCTCGGCGAGCTCCACGAGGCCGGTGCGCTCGAGCGCCGCGGCGACCGCGGCGTCGTCGCCGGCGGCCCGGCCGCCCAGGAGCCCGCGGTGTGGGTGACGGCCGCGCGCCACGAGCTGCGCCACCGTCATGCCCTCGGGCGCCACGGGATGCTGGGGCAGCAGCGCCACGGTGCGGGCGTAGTCGCGCGCGGACACGCGGGCGGCGTCCCGGCCGAGCACCTCGATGCTCCCGGCGCGCGGGGCGAGCTGGCGGGTCAGGCCGCGCAGCAGCGTGGACTTGCCGCAGCCGTTGGCGCCGATGATCGCGGTGACGCGCCCGGCGGGCACGTCCAGGTCGAGGTCCTCGACGATCGGCGGTGCCGAGGCCGGGCCGTAGCCGAGCGTCAGGCCGCGCAGGCGGATCGCGACGTCGTCGGCGGCCCCGGCGCGCGGTGCGGCGGGGGACGGGACGGTGAGCGGGGGAGCGGTCATGCGGGGCGCACGCCTCCTGGGGTCCGGCCCTGGCGCAGCAGCAGCCAGAGCATGAGCGGGGCGCCGGCGGCGCCGGTGAGCACACCGGTGGGCAGGGCGGCGCCGGTGAGCAGGGGGACGGCCTCGCCGGCCACGAGGTCCGCGAGCAGCACGAGCGCGGCGCCCGTGAGCGCCGCCGCGGGCAGGGAGGGCAGGCCGCGGGTGAGCCCGCGCGCCACCGGGGTGGCCAGCAGCGCGACGAACGCCAGCGGCCCCACGACGGCGGTCGCCACGGCGGCCAGCACTGCGCCGAGCCCCAGCGCCGCGGCCGAGGTGGGGCGCGCTCGGGCGCCGAGGGCGTGTGCGAGGTCCGGGCCGACGTCGGCCGGGGCCAGCTGCGTGTGGAGCGCCCCCGCCAGCGGCAGGGCGGCCGCGAGCACGCCCGCGAGCAGCGCAATGCGGCCCCACGTGACGCCGTTGAGCGAGCCGGCGATCCAGACGGTGGCCGACTGCAGGTCGTGCTGGGCCAGCGAGAGCATCGCCCCGGCCACCACGGCCTGGCCCGCCGCCGCCACCGCGATGCCGGCCACCACGAACCGTTCGCCCCCCACGGAGCGGGCCGTGGCGAACACGGCGGCCACCGCCACAAGGCCGCCGATCAGTGCCGTGGCGGCGCGCATCAGGTCCGATCCTCCGCCGGTCTGCCCGGCGGTCGCCAGCATCCCCAGCACGACCGCCGCCGCGGCGCCCTGGGTGACGCCCAGGATGTCCGGCGAGGCCAGGGGGTTGCGCAGCGTGCGCCGGTAGAGCGCGCCGGCCGCGCCCAGGGCGGCGCCGGTGAGCACTGCGGCCACGGCGCGGGGCAGCTTCTCCTCCAGCACGATGAAGCTCGCTCCCGGGATCGTCTCCCCGCCCAGGATCCGCACGAGGTCCGGGACGGTCACCTGGTACGTGCCCCACACCACGCGCAGCAGGGCGAGGACCAGCACGGCCACGGCGAGGCCCGCGCAGGCCCGTCCGAGGCGGCGCCGGTCGGAGCGGCGCAGGCGGGCGACGACGTCGTCCGGGGCGGTGTGCTGGAGGTTCATGCGGCCACCCCCGGGCGGCGCAGCAGCGCCAGCAGCACGGGCACGCCGAGCAGGACGGTGGTCACCCCGAGGTGGATCTCCCCGGGCGCCACGACGAGCCGCCCGGCGAGGTCCGCGAGGATCACGAGGACGGCGCCCCACAGGGCGCAGCCGGCCATCAGGGCTCGCGTGCTCGGCGGCCGCAGACGGCGCAGCGCGTGGGGCACGAGCAGCCCCACGAACCCGACCGGCCCGGCCAGCGCCACCGCCGCGGCCGTGAGCAGCACGACCGCGCCCAGCAGCACCGCGCGCACCCGCTCCGGGCGCCCGCCCAGACCGTGCGCGAGGTCGTCGCCGAGGGCGAGGGCGTCGAGCCCGGGGGCCACGGCGACGGCGGCGAGCAGCCCGACGGCGATCACGGGCGCCAGGGCGAGCGCCTCGCCGAGGTCGGCGCGGGCCACCGTGCCCACGGCCCAGAAGCGCAGTCGGTCCTGGACCGTGGGGGAGAGCACGAGCAGCGCCGTGGTGCCGGCGGTGGCGCCGGCGGTGATCGCGGCGCCGGCCAGCACGAGCGCCATGGGGGAGGGGGCGCCGGGTGTCGTCCGGCCCCTCCGCGTGGCGGCCGCCGCCACCGCGTAGCCGAGCGCCGCCGCGACCAGCGTCCCGACGGCGGCCAGCGCCAGCACCCCGAACGTGGAGCCGGCGACGCCGAGCGCCATGCCCGCCGCCACGGCCAGCCCCGCGCCGGCGGAGAGCCCGAGCAGCCCCGGGTCGCCGAGCGGGTTGCGGGTGGCCCCCTGCAGGGCGGCGCCGGCCACGGCCAGCGCCGCCCCCACCAGCGCCCCCGTCACCAAGCGGGGCACGCGGGAGGCCACGGCCGCCGCCTCGATGCCCTCCGGCACGGGGTGCCCGGTGAGGACCGCGCCCAGGGTGTCGAGCGCCGTCGTCGCCGGCACGGTGCGCGCGCCGAGGGCGACGCCGGCCACGAGCGCCGCCAGCAGCAGCGCCGCGGGCAGGGCGCCCATCAGCACGCCCGCGCGGACGCGGGCCGGGGAGGCCAGGGCCGTGGACGGCATGGGGAGGGATCAGCCCTGCGCGGTCTTCGCGGCCTCGGCGATCGGCGGGACGACCTTCTCGAGCGCGAACGGGATGGACAGCGGGGAGATCGCGGAGACGGAGAGGACCTCCTGCTCGTCCGTCTGCAGGACGAGGGCGCCGGCCTTCACGGCCGGGATCGAGCCCAGCAGGGGGTCGGACTCGATGGCCTCGCGGACCGAGTCCTGGGCGGCCCAGGAGACGAACACGTCCGACTCCAGCTCGTCCGCGCGCTCGGGCGACCACGTGAAGAAGAACGCCTGGTCCTCCGGGGAGTTCTCCGTCACCACCGGCGCCTGCTCCATGCCGAGCAGCTCGAGGAACTTCGGGCGGTTGTCCACGTCCGTGTAGATGCTGATCTGGTCCGCGGCGGCGGGGTCGATGGTGCCGTAGACGAAGGACGCGCCCTGGAGGCCCGCGTGCTTCTCGCCGGCGTCCTTGATCTGCTGCTCGAGGTCCGCGATGAGCTCCTCCGCCTCCTGCTCCTTGCCGAGCACGCGGCCGATGACCTCCGTGGACTGCTGCCACGAGGTGCCGTAGGCGGGGACGTCCTTCGGGTAGGCCACTGTGGGGGCGATCTTCGAGAGGCGGTCGTAGTCCTCCTGCGTGATGCCGGAGTAGACGGCGAGGATGACGTCCGGCTTCACGGCGGCGATCGCCTCGGCGTCGATGCCGGAGGCCTCGGACCACTGCACGGGCTTCTGGGCGCCCTCGGTCTCGGCGAGCTTCGCGTCGAACCAGTCGGTGGACTTCTCCGCGTTCCCCCCGAACTCCACGGCGGCCATGCCCACCGGCACCACCCCGAGGGCGAGGGCCACGTCCTGGTTCACCCAGGACACGGTGGCCACGCGGGTCGGGCGCTGCGGGATCTCGGTGGTGCCGTAGACGTGCTCGATGCTGCGGGGGAACGCGGCGTCCCCGCCCGCGGCGTCCGACGACGACGCACCGGCCGACGAGGACGAGGCCGAGCCTCCGGCCGGGCCGGTGGAGCACGCGGCGAGCAGGAGGGTGAGGCCGACTCCCCCGCCGGCGAGGAGGGAGCGGCGGGACAGGGGGGACGGTGCCATGGTGGTGGCCTTTCACGGTCGCGACGCGCGGGCGCCGGGCGGAGGGGGTCGGGTCTGCGGTCGGAGGATGCGTCGGCCCTGCCGGGCCGGCATTAGCAAACACCGACGTGAGGTAACTCCGGAAGGTTAGGGCAACCTAATGCTCCTGTGCAATCCCGGGGAGGGCCGTCGTCGGGGGGAGGTGGGCGGGATACGGTGGCCTGGTGAGCCAGAACCCCCTCCCCGCCCCACGCGGCGACGCGCAGCGCGGCGCCGCCGACCACCACGACCGGGTCTCCGCGATGTTCGACGCCATCGCCGGCCGCTACGACCTGATGAACGCCGTCATGACATGGGGTCAGGAGCCGCGCCTGGTGCGCCGCACGGTGGCGCGGGCCAACATCCCGGCGCAGGCCCGCGTGCTCGACCTGGCCACCGGCACCGGCGACCTCGCGTTCGAGGTGCTCAAGCAGCACCCCGACGCGCAGGTGGTGGGCGCGGACATCGCCGCCGAGATGATGGAGGTCGGCCGTGCCCGCGCGGGCGGGGACCGCATCGAGTGGGTCGTCGCGGACGCGACGGACCTGCCGTTCGAGGCCGGCTCGTTCGACGCCGTGACCCACGGCTACCTGCTGCGCAACGTCGCGGACATCCCGGCGACCCTCGCCGAGCAGTTCCGCGTGCTGCGCCCCGGCGGCTGGGTCGCGGCCCTCGAGACGTCGCCGGCGCCGGACAACGTGCTCAAGCCCTTCTCCTCCTTCTACATCCACCGGGTGATGCCACAGCTGGCGAAGCTGATGGCCGACCGGCCGGAGGCCTACGCGTACCTGTCCTCCTCGACGAAGGCGTTCCACACGCCGGACGAGGTCGCGGACCTCTTCGCGGACGCCGGCTTCGTGAACATCGGGCACGAGACCCACATGTTCGGCACCCTGGCCACGCACTGGGCCATGAAGCCGGTCGACTGACGCCGGCCACGCGGCGCGGCGTCAGCACAGGGCGGCCCCGGTGGCGCCGCCGGATGCGTCAGGGCTGTGACGAGTCACGCTGATGTCCGCAATCCGAGAAGACTCTGGGCCGACCCGGCTGATCCGCGTAGCATGGGGCTCCGTCGAGGGGGGATCCGCGCACCCCCCGGCCTCCGGTCGCCGCCCGTCCGCCATCCCCCGGAACGGCGTCGCCCCTCCGTCGCGAGGCGCTCGTCCCCCGCAGCCCGCGACGTCCGCGTGGGCACCGTGAACCGTCTCTTGAACGTAGAGGAACCTTGTGAGCCCCATCCAGAGCACCACCGGCCCGTCATCCATGGCGGAGCTGAAGAAGGTCCTGCCCGAGCTCTCGCACCCGGACGGCGCGCCGGTGCGGGTGCTCGTCGTGGACGACGAGCCGATGATCGCCGACCTGCTCTCCATGGGCTTCACCCTCTGCGGCTGGGAGGTGATCGTGGCCCACGACGGCGCGACCGCCGCCGAGCTGGGCACCGCCGGCCGTCCGGACCTGGCGATCCTGGACGTCATGCTGCCGGACATGGACGGCCTGGACGTCCTGGATCGCCTGCGCGCCCACTGGTCGGAGATGCCCGCCATGTTCCTCACCGCCAAGGACGCGACCGAGGACCGCGTGGCGGGCCTGGCCGCCGGCAGCGACGACTACGTGACCAAGCCCTTCTCCATGGAGGAGGTGCTCATCCGCGCGCACCGGCTCGTGCAGCGCTCCGGCGTGGTCTCGGGCGGCTCCGAGGTGCTCGTGGTCGGCGACCTGGTGATGAACACCCGCACCCACGAGGTGACCCGCGGCGGCGACGAGATCGAGCTGACGGCCACGCAGTACAACCTGCTGAAGTTCCTCATGGCCAACGTCCGCACGGTGCTCTCCAAGGAGCGCATCCTGCAGGACGTCTGGGGCTACGACTTCGGCGGCCGCGCGAACATCGTCGAGCTGTACATCTCCTACCTGCGGAAGAAGATCGACGCGGACCGGGATCCCATGATCCACACCATCCGCGGCGCCGGGTATGTCATCCGGCCTGCCTGAGACCGCCGCGGTCCCGTCGGGGCACGGCAGCACCCGCCGCAGGCGGCCCACGTCGCTGGCCCGACGCATCGGCGCCGGCGTCCTTCTGATCCTGATGGCCACCATCCTGGCCTACTCGTTCTACGCGGCCGGCATCACGAAGGCCCTGCTGACCGAATCCGCCTCCCGGGACGCCTCCGAAGCATGGATCCGCGCCTCGGAGCAGCTGACGGCCCCCTCGCCGGGCGGAGGGGGCGACGGCGGCCCGGGGCAGGGGGACCTCCGCGTGCCGGGCACCCTCGGCCAGCCCGAGGGCACGGTGGTCGCGCTCGTCCCGCTCTCCGGTCTGGAGGAGCATCAGCAGGACGCCCTCATCGGGCACCGGGTCGGTGACGCCGGGGAGTCCGTGCCGCTCACGGCGCGGGAGGCCCACGACCTTCTGCACGCCCTCCGGGACCGGCCGGGCGGGCCGATGCTGGACGCCGTCGTCGGCGACGTCTCCTATCGCGTCCAGGCCCAGACCCTGACCGCGCCGGGCCCCTGGGTGGCCGCGGACCAGGTGCTCGTGGTGGGGGCGCCGACGGGCGCCATGTCCGACGTCACACGGCAGGCGCTGCTCGCGGTCGCCGTCGGACTGTCCGTCACCGTCCTCACCACCGCGATCCTGGTGAACCTGTGGCTGCGTCGGGGCCTGGCCCCGCTCAGCGAGGTCGCCGCCGTCGCCGAGCGGGTCGCCCAGGTGGACATGGCCCGCGCCGGGCTCGACCCGGAGGACTCACGCATGCCGCCTCGGCTCCTGCAGGGTCCGGACGAGGTGGCCGTCGTCGCCCAGGCGCTCGACCGGTTCACCGGCTCGGTCGAGGCGGCCCTGGAGCAGCGCCGCGTGCAGGAGCAGCAGATGCGCCGGTTCATGGCGGACGCCTCCCACGAGCTGCGCACGCCGCTCGCCTCGGTGCGCGGCTACGCCGAGATGATCGCGATGACGGAGGAGCTCTCCGCGACCGGCCGGCGGTCGCTCGACCGGGTGCTGTTCCAGGCCGACCGGATGGCCGCCCTCGTGGACGACATGCTCCTGCTCGAACGGCTCGAGTCCGTCTCGCGCGGCCGGGCCATGGGCCTGAAGCCCTCCGGGGAGGTGGCGCTGGCCGAACAGGTGGACCTGTCCGAGGTGGTCCTCGAGGGCGTGATGGACGCCCGCGCGGCGTGGCCGGACCACACGTGGGTGGTGGACCTGCCCGAGGGGGCGGAGCCGGGCACCCAGCGGTCCGTCACCGGTGACCGGTCGCAGCTGGCCCGCGTGGTCGGCAACCTGCTCTCCAACGCGGCCAAGCACACCCCCGTCGGGACCACCGTCACGGCCTCCGTGCGGCAGGACCAGCCCCGGCCCGGCTTCATGCTCGTCAGCGTCCACGACGACGGCGGCGGCATCCCGGCCGACCGACACGCCACCCTCTTCCACCGCTTCGTCCGCGGCCCCGGGAAGGGCCGGACGGGCCCCCCGGGCACGGAGCCGTCCACGGGTCTGGGTCTGGCCATCGTGCGCTCGATCGCGCGCAGCCACGGCGGGGACGTGACCGTGGCGTCCGAGGGCGGGTGGACGCGTTTCGACGTCGTCGTGCCCTGCACCCCGGGGCGCGCCGGGCCGGGGGCTGCGGGCTCCTGCTGCGGCTCCGCCCGGGCCGGCCGGCCCTGACCCCGGGACGGCAACCGTTGACGTATCCCCACCCCCCTATGCGTACGGTGCCTGTGTATGACCGACAGGGTCGTCCGGGACTTCCGGCCGATCCACCCCGACGCCGGTCGGCGCAGGCCGCCGGTGAGAGGAGCACGATCATGACTGACATCCGCCGCACCGCCACCGCCCTGACCCTCGGCGCCGCCGTCGTCACCGGCCTCGGTGCCCCCGCCGCCGTCGCGCAGACCACGGCCCCGGCCACCGAGACCGCCACCACGGCACCGGCCTCCGAGTCGCCCGCCCCCCAGGAGGAGGAGAAGGACGACAACGGCAACTGGGGCCTGTGGGGCCTGGCCGGCCTGCTGGGCCTCGCGGGCCTGGCCGGTCGCCGCAAGCGTGAGGTGCACGCCGAGCCCGTGCGCCGCGACCACCACGTGGCCGGCGCGCACCGTGACCACGACGTGCACCGCGTGGACGACCGCGCCGGCGACGTGCGCACCGAGGGCGCGGACGCCCGCCGTCGCGAGGCCGACGGCACCCTGGGCGACGCCACCCGCCGCCCGGGCACCGGCGACGCCCGCTGACCCGACCCCGGCCGCCCCGAGCGGCCCGTGACCGCGACCCCCGCCCCTCCGGCGGGGGTCGCGGTGTGTCCGGGAGAGTCTCGAATGCGCCCGTCAGTCCGCGGTGTCCCCCGCCGAGGGCGCGGCGCGCAGCACCGCGTCCGTGAGGCGGTCCAGAGCCGCGGTCCCGGCCGTCCAGCGCTGCCAGTGCAGGTGCACGTCGGCCGCGCCGAGGGCCGGGATCGGCTCGAGGTCGGGGTGCCGGCCCTCGAGCACGCCCGGCGGGATCTGCACCGAGGGGAGCATGCCCCAGCCCAGCCCGAGCTCCACCGCCCGCAGATACGCGTGCACGGACGGCACGAGGTGGGTCGGCGGGTCGGCCACGGGCCGGCCGCGGGTGACGCGGCGCAGCACCGTGTGCTGCAGGCCGTCACGGGGGCCGTAGTCCACGATCGGCAGCGAGCCGAAGTCCACCCGGCCCCGCGCGTCGCGGTGCAGCTCCAGCAGGAAGGACGCGCACACCGCGTGATAGCGCATCGTGCCCAGCGGGGTGGAGGTGCACCCGGCCACGGGCGTGGGGTCGTCCGTCACGGCGGCCACCACCGCACCGTCCCGCAGCAGGACGGCGGTGTGCTCCTGGTCCTCGGACTGCATCTGCAGGACGACGTCGTCCCACGTCGCCGCCTCGCGCAGCACGGGCTCCCACCACGTGTCGAGGGAGTCCGCGTTGAGGGCCACGCGCAGCGGCACGCGGCCGCCGTCGCCCCGGCCGAGTGCGGCGAGCGCCTCGTCCTCGAGTGCGAGGGTCTGCCGGGCGAGGCGGAGCATGCGCTCTCCGGCCGCGGTCGGCCGGACGGGGACGGTGCGGGCCAGGAGCACCTGGCCCACCTGCCGCTCCAGGGCCTTGATCCGCTGCGAGAAGGCCGAGCCGGAGATCCGCAGGGAGTCCGCGGCGGCGTCGAAGGTGCCGTGGTCGACGGCCGCGACGAGTGCGCGCAGGTGGTCGGAGTTCATGCGGTCCAGGGTAGGGGTGGCCATGAAGGATGTCTTCAGATCCTGAAGAAGATCGCGATGGCACGGACGTGGGACGGCTCCTATCCTCGCTCGGTGACCATCTTCGCCACCGGATTCCTGACCTACCTCGCCCTCATCGTCGCCATCGGCGCGCAGACCCTGTTCCTGCTGCGCCAGATCGTCCGACGCGACCGCGTGTGGACCGTCCTGACCGTGTGCTTCGTGGCCGATGTGGCGCTGCTCGTGCTCGGCGCCGGCGGCGTGGGCGTGGTGGCCGAACGCTGGCCGTGGCTCGTGCCCGCGCTGACCGTGGCCGGCGTGGTCTACCTCCTCGCGTTCGCCGTGGGCGCGCTGCGCTCCGCCTGGCGCGGGGACCGGACCCTCAGCACCGCGGCCGCGGACGGCGCGGGGACCGGGCACGGCCCCGACCGCATGGACCTCGCGGTCCTCACCGGCGAGCTGCCCCTGATCGACCCGGCGACCGGCCGCCTGGCCGAGCGCGAGCCGGCCGGGGCCGGCGTCGGGCGTCACGACGACGGCGCGCCCGGCGTCGGCGCCCCCTCGGGCGGCGGATCGGTGGCGGTGCGGCAGCGCGTGCAGCCGCGCCGCGTGGCGCTGGACCGCCCACAGACGCCGCTGCCGCGGATCATCCTGCTGGCGCTGTCCGTCTCCCTGGTGAACCCGCACGCCATCCTCGACACGGTGGTGATGATGGGCACCTTCGCGCAGACGTTCGGGGCGGCGAAGTGGGCGTACGTGGGCGGCGCGGTGGCGGCCTCGCTCGTGTGGTTCGCCGCGCTCGGCTGGGGCGGCACCAAGCTCGCCCCGTCCATGGACTCGGCGCGGACGTGGCGGATCGTGGACGCCGTGGTGGGCGTGCTCATGCTGGGAATCGCCGTGAAGGTGGGGCTCACGCTCCTCTGAGCCGCCCGGGGAGGATGATGGGGGCATGAGTCCTTCCCCCTCCGACTCCGCCCCCACGCCGACCGTCGCAGCCGGGGAGGTCATCCGCGTCTCCGCCGTCGTGCTGGCCCGCCCGGACCGCCGCGTGCTGACCGTCCGCAAGGCCGGCACCGCCATGTTCATGTTCCCCGGCGGCAAGCACCTGCCCGGCGAGGCCCCCGTGGACACCGCCGTCCGCGAGGTGGCCGAGGAGACCGGGCTGCGCCTGCGCCCGGACGAGCTGACCCGCCTCGGCGCGTGGGACACCGCCGCCGCCAACGAGCCCGGCGCCGCCCTGCACTCGGAGGTGTTCGCGCTGTGGCGGCCCGTCGCCCGGCACGAGGTCCCCGAGCCGACGGACGAGATCGTCGAGCTGCACTGGATGGACCCCGCCGCCCCGGCCGCACCGGGCGGGCACGGCGTGGCCCCGCTGCTGCACCCCGTGCTGGCCGCCGTCGCGGCAGCGCCCCCGTTCTGACCTCCAGGCGGGCCGACCGGCCCGCGCTGATGTCCGCACCGGCCACTAGCCTGGCCGGGTGACGTCGCTGCTCCGCATCCTGCGCTTCGCGCCCCAGCTCCACCGCCTCTACCTCGGCATCGCCGTCAGCTCCGTGCTGGCCGCGGTGCTGGCCCTGGCCACCCCGTTCCTGATCGGTGCGGCCACGGACCGGATCGTCGCCGCCGTCGCGGGGGAGACCGACGTGGCCGAGGCCGTCACCGCGGTGACCTGGCTGGCGGTCGCGTTCCTCGCCGTCGAGGTGGCGACCACCCTGGTGGTGAGCGTGGGCGGCTACTGGGGCGACGTGATGGCCGCGCGCATGCGCACCATTCTCTCCACGCGGTACTTCGAGCAGCTGCTGCACCTGCCCCAGCGGTACTTCGACACCGCGATCACCGGGCGGGTCGTCAACCGGTTGAACCGCACCATCAACGAGATCACCCAGTTTCTGCAGTTCTTCGCGAACAACGCGTTCACCATGCTCGTCACCACCGCCGCGGTGCTCGTGATCACGGCGTTCTACTGGTGGCCGCTGGCGATCCTGCTGGCCGTCGTCTTCCCCGTGTACATGTGGCTCACCGCGCGGACGTCCGCGAAGTGGCAGGTGTGGGAGGGGGAGAAGAACACGGAGGTGGACGTCGCCTCGGGGCGGTTCGCCGAGGTGGTCTCCCAGATGTCCGTGGTGCGGGCCTACAACCGGCAGGACCACGAGCTCACCGGGTTCCGCGACCGGTTCCTGCGGACCGTGGAGATCACCCGGCAGCAGTCCCGGTTCTGGCACGGCATGGACGCCGGGCGCCGGCTCGCCCTGAACGTGGCCTTCGGCGCGATGTACCTGATCGTGTTCGTCCGCACCGCGCAGGGCCTGTTCTCCGTGGGCGACATGGTGATCCTCCTGCAGCTGATGAACATGGCCCGGCAGCCGATCTTCTCCATGAGCTTCCTCGTGGACTCCGCCCAGCGCGCCGTCGCCGGGTCGAAGGACTACTTCGAGGTGCTCGCCGAGGAGCGCGAGCGGGCCGGCGGGGCGGCGCTCGCGGCGGCGAGCGCGAGTGCGGAGTCGGCGGGTGCGGACGCACCGCGCGTGCCGGCGGAGCCGCGGGCCGACGTCGTGCCGGGTGCGCCGGACGTCCCCGCGGACGTGCCGGCCGTGCGCTTCGACGAGGTCTCCTTCGCCTACGACGCCGACGCCTCCCGCCCCGTGCTGGACCGCGTGTCCTTCGACATCCCGCAGGGTGCCAGGGTGGCGCTCGTGGGCGAGTCGGGCGGCGGGAAGTCGACCATCGCGCACCTGCTGCTGGGCCTGTACCCGGTGACGAGCGGACGCATCGAGGTGTTCGGACAGGACGTCGCCGGGCTGGACCTGGCCGCGCTGCGCGGGCGGATCGCCACCGTGTTCCAGGAGCCGAGCCTGTTCTCCGGGACGGTGCGCGAGAACATCGCCTACGCGGACGCCGACGCCTCCGACGAACGCGTCCGGGCCGCCGCGCAGGCCGCGTACGCGCACCGGTTCGTGGCGGCGTTCGACGACGGCTACGAACAGGTGATCGGCGAGCGCGGGCTGCGGCTGTCCGGCGGGCAGAAGCAGCGGATCGCGGTGGCGCGGGCCGTGCTGAAGGACGCGCCGATCCTTGTGCTGGACGAGGCCACCTCCGCACTGGACACGAAGTCAGAACGGCTCGTGCAGGCGGCCCTCGAGGACCTGATGGTGGGGCGGTCGAGCCTGATCGTGGCGCACCGGCTGAGCACGATCGCGTCCGTGGACCGGATCGTCACGCTGCGCGGCGGGCAGGTGCAGGAGATCGGGACCCCGGCCGAGCTGGCCGCGTCCGGCGGGATCTACGCGCAGCTGCTCGAGCTGCAGAGGGCCGGCACCCAGGAGGCCCGGAAGATGCTGAAGGAGTACGGGCTGAGCGGGTGATCCCGGAATCTTCTGCGGATCCGACCCTTCCGAGCGCTGCGCGGCGGCCCAGAAGGGTCAGATGTGCAACGGATTCCCAGCGCGCGGCAGGACGTCCACGACGACGTCGGCCCGACGCCTCCGCAGGGCCTGTGGACAACCGGGCCCGCCGACGTCGGGAGCGAGCAGGATCGGGGCCATGCGCGTGCCCGGACCCTTCCCCGCCCACCTCCAGGACGCCCCGTTCACGCGGGCGCAGGCGCTGGCCGCCGGGGTGTCCGGGTCGCGGCTGCGCAGCCGGGACGTCGAACGCGTCGCGCACGGCCACTACCGCTGGATCGGCCCCGTCACCGGGGCGACGCCGCCCGCGCGTCCCCTCGCCACCGAGCTGTCCCGGCTGCAGGACCTGGCGGCGATGCGTCCCGACGTCGTGGTGACCGGAGAGTCCGTGGCCCGGTTGCTGGGCTGGCCCCTCCCGGACGACGTGAAGGCCCGGGTGCGTCCTACCGTCCTGCGGTCCCGCACCCGCCGGGTGCTACGGGAGCCCGGCGTGCGCACCCGGCTCGTGGACCTGGACCGCGTCCTCGTGCGGAGGGACCGGCTGCACGGGCTGCGATGGACCTCGCACGCCGACACCTGGTTCCACCTGGCCACCGTCCTGGACCGAGACGCGCTCGTGGCGGTCGGAGATCGGCTGGCACGGGAGGACGAACGGCGGGGGAAGGTCGCGCTGGCCACCCGCCGGGAGCTCGGCGCCGCGCTCGAGCGGCACACCGGCGAGGCCGGGATCGTGCGGGCGCGGGAGGCGCTCGCGCTCGTGCGCACCGGTTCCGACTCCCCGGCCGAGACCGAACTGCGCCTGGCGCTGATGGCCGCGGGGCTGCCCGAGCCGGACCTGCAGATCGAGCTCTGGGACCCGGACTACTCGCTGTGGCACCCCGCCAGCGCGGACCTCGGCTACCGGCGGTGGCGGATCGCGATCCACTACGAGGGCAAGACCCACGACGGCGCCGCGCAGGTCGGCAAGGACACCCGCCGGGACGCGGTGTTCCTGCGTCAGGGCTGGCTCAACATCCGGGTGGCGGGGACGGACCGGTGGCGGGGATTCGTCGAGACGGCGGCGCTGGTGCGGGCCGCGATCGCGGAGCGTGGCGGTCTCGACGCCGGTGGCGCGGAGGATCGTCTGCGGAACTGACCCTTCTGGGGCGGGAGCGGACGTCCAGAAGGGTCAGGGGCGCAGAAGATTCCGGAAGGCCGACGACGGCGCCGCGTCACGCGACGACGCACCGCGGCCCCGCTCTTACCATGACGGGATGACCGCACCGGATCCCGCCCCCACCGACGCCCGCCGCGCGGAAGACCGCTCCGCCCGCATCGCCGTCACCGTCTTCCCGCTGCTGGTGCTCGCCGCCGCGCTCGTGGGCTTCCTCGCCCCGACCGCCGCGAAGACGCTGCTGCCCCAGGTCAACCTGTTCCTCGGGATCATCATGTTCGGCATGGGCCTGACGCTGACCCTTCCGGACTTCGGCCTCGTCGCCCGCCGGCCGCTGCCCGTGCTGCTGGGCGTGGTGGCGCAGTACGCGATCATGCCGCTGCTGGGGCTCGGCGTCGCCGTCGTGCTCCAGCTGCCGCCCGAGCTCGCGGCGGGCGTGATCCTCGTGGGCTCGGCCCCGGGCGGCACGTCCTCGAACGTGGTCAGCTACCTCGCCCGCGCCGACACCGCCCTCTCCGTGGCCATGACCTCCGTGTCCACGCTCCTGGCCCCGCTGCTCACGCCGCTGCTCACCCTGTGGCTGGCCGGCCAGTACATGGCCGTCGACGGCGGCGCCATGGCCAAGTCCATCGTGAACATCGTGCTCCTGCCGGTCCTAGGCGGACTCGTCGTGCGCCTGCTGCTGCGCCGCGTCGTCGACCGCGTGCTGCCCGCCCTGCCGTGGGTCTCGGTGGTGTTCATCGCGCTGGTGGTGGCCGCCGTCGTCGGCAACAGCGCCTCCCGCGTGCTGTCGGCGGGCCTGCTGGTGTTCGCAGCGGTGGTGCTGCACAACGGGCTCGGCTACCTGCTCGGCTACGGCGCGGCGAAGCTGTTCCGGCTGCCCACGCCCGTGGCGCGCACGGTCTCGATCGAGGTCGGCATGCAGAACTCGGGCCTGGCCGCGGGCCTCGCCGCGCAGTACATCTCGCCGGCGGCAGCCCTGCCGGGCGCCGTGTTCTCGATCTGGCACAACCTCTCCGGGGCCGTGCTCGCGATGGCCTACCGCCGTGCGGACGGCCGCAGGGCCGCGGGCGTCCCCGGTTCGGCCCCGGCGGATCGTCTGCGGATCTGACCCTTCCGAGGCGGGATCGGACGTCCAGAAGGGTCAGATCCGCAGACGATTCCGGACGGTCAACGGTCGTCGGTCGACGACGGCGGCCGTCAGCCCTCGGCCGGCGGCTCGTTGATCTGGAACGTGGCCCCGGCGGGGTCCAGCACGGTGGTGACGCGGCCGAACGGGGAGTCCTGGGGGCCGTCCAGGACCGTGCCGCCGTGCTCGCGGATCACCTCGAGCGCGCGGTCCGTGTCCGCCACGGCGAAGTACACGCGCCAGTACCCCACGGTGTTCGGCGGCAGCCAGGTCCGCGCGTCGCACAGGCCCGCGGTCGCGCGGTCGAACGGGTGGTTCGTCGCGTAGCGGGGGCTGTCGTGGGCCGCGTCCTCGGCGTCGGCTACGGTCTGCGTGTCCTCCGGGGCGTCGTCGTCCCCCATCAGGGTGGGCTGCCAGCCGGCCACGGCGCGGTAGAACTCGGCGGACTCGTCGAAGCGGGTGGTCAGGAGCTCGAACCACACGGAGGTGCCGGGGGTGAGCGGCAGATCGTGGCCGGGGAAGGTGCCGGACTGCCAGAAGCCCACGACCTCGTGGCCCGGGCCCTCGGCCACGGCCATCACGCCGAGGTCGCCGACGGGCATCGCGTCCACGAGCACGGCGCCGCCGTTCTCCCGCACCGCGGTGAGGGTGGCGTCCATGTCCTGCGTGCGCAGGTAGACGGTCCACGCGGCGGGCAGGGGGTCCTCGCCGGTCATCTGCGAGACCTGGTCGGCGTCCATGGCGCCGCCCACGGAGGCGCCGTCCTTGGTGATCATCAGGTAGTGGCCGAACTCTTCGCCGGAGTCGGTGAAGGTCCAACCGAAGAGGGCCTCGTAGAAGGCCCGCTGGCGGGCGAAGTCGGGGGCGGTGTAGTCGATCCAGGCGGGGGATCCGGCGGGGGCGGGCGGGGTGGCGTGGGTGCTCTCGCTCATGCGGCTCAGCGTAGGGCGCGCCCGGGACTCCGTCACGAGGTCTCGGGCGCGTCGCCGGGGCGGGATCTTCTGCGGATCCGACCCTCCTGGCGCGCCGACAGACGGTCAGAAGGGTGAGATCCGCCGACGATTCCCAGCGGCACCGCCCCGCCCGCTCACACCGCGGCCAGGCCCGCCACGGGGCTCAGCCGGGCCGCCCGACGCGCGGGCAGCAGCGACGCCGCCAGCCCGGCCAGCGCCGCCACGGCCACCACCAGCCCGAGCTCGCGCCACGGCACGGCCGGGCGCACCGCGGTCCCGGCGCCCGCGGTCGCGGAGAGGTCGGCGAGGACCAGCTGCGCCCCCGCCCAGCCGTAGAGCACCCCGAGGGCACAGCCCAGCACGGCGGCCACGGCCGCGATCAGCACGGCCTCGATCGCGATCGTCCCGCGCAGCCCGCCCCGCGTCAGGCCGAGTGCCCGCAGCAAAGCGTTCTCGCGCGTCCGCTCGATCACGGACAGGCTCAGCGTGTTCGCCACGCCGATCAGCGCGATCAGCACGGACACCGCCAGCAGCGCCACCACGATGCCGAGCATCGCGTCGATGATCCGGGCGTAGAGCGCGCGCTCGCCGGCCCCGCCGTCGATCACGGCCGCCCCGTCGCCCGCGGCCCGGGTCACGTCCTCGCTCAGGCCCTGCAGGCGGTCGACGGGGACGCCGGGGTCGAGGGCGACGAGCAGCTGGCCCGGCACGGCGGCGCCCGGGGCCCCGTCCCACCCGGCCTCGCGCAGCGGCTCGGCCGCCACGTACACGCCGGAGCTCAGCGAGCCGGCGCGCACCGGGGCGAACGTCTGCGCGGCCCCCGCCACCTCCGCGCGGACCGGATCCGCCTCGACCCAGTCGGGCACGAGCGCCGTGCCGGGGTCGCCGAGGCCGGTGACGCCCTCGGGCAGGCGCGCGACGACGGCGCGCAGGTCCGCCGCCGGCGTCGCCAGCACGGGGGACCCGTTCTCCGTGGTGCCCACGGGGGTGGCCAGGGCCACCGCCTGCACGTCCTCCGTCGCGGCGACGGCCTCGGCCGCGCGGGCCGGGTCCGCGTCGGCGGGCAGCTGCACCACGAGGTCCACCGGGTAGGCGGTGTCCAGGGCGAGGGCCGTCTGCTCCTGGGCGGTGCGCCCGCCGGTGAGGAACAGCGCCACGAGGGTGGTGCCCACGAGCAGGGCCGCGGCGGTGGCAGCGGTCCGGGACCGGTGGCGCACCGCGTTCAGCCCGGCCAGGTGCCCGGGGACGCCGGCCGGACGCGCCAGCGCGGCCGCCCCCCGCACCGCGGCGGGCACGAACAGCCGTGCCAGCAGGAGCACGCCCACGAAGGACAGCGCGCCGCCGCCGATCGCTGAGACCGGCTCCCGGACGGACACACCCCCCAGCATGAGCGCGGTGCCGCCGACGGCCAGCACCAGCCCGATCGCCGTGCGGACCCGGCCGCCGCGCGATCCGGCGGTCACCTCGTCCTTGGGCCGCAGGGCCTCGAGCGGGGCGACGCGCGTCGCGGCCACCGCGGGGGCCAGCGCGGCCAGGACCGTCACCGCCACACCCACGGCCACCGAGACGGCGAGCCCGGCCGGGTGCAGACCGAACGTGAGGAACGGCAGGTCCAGCATCTCGCGGGCGGCCGCGGCCACGCCGGCCACGATCGCCACGGCGAGACCGGCGCCCAGCACGGAGCCCACCACGCCCACGACGGCGGCCTCGGTCAGCACGGAGGCCCGCACCTGGGCCGTCGTCGAGCCGATGGTGCGCAGCAGCGCGAGGTCACGGGTGCGCTGGGCCACGAGCACCTGGAAGGTGTTCGCGATGACCAGCGCGGTCACCAGCAGGGCCAGCGCCGCGAAGCCGCCGAGCACCCAGCCCAGCAGGTCGGTGCCGCCGCTCAGCTGCGTCACCGCCGAGCGCACGGCTTCGTCTGGGGTCGCGACGTCGGCGTCCACCCCGGCCGCTGTGGCCTCGGCGCGGGCGTCCTCGGCGACGGCGGGGACGTCCGCTCCGTCGGCCAGGCGCAGCAGCAGGTGGGGGGTGAACCCGGCCTGCCCGTCCTGGCCCTGCACCGCGGTCAGCGCCGCGGGTGAGGCCCACACCTGTGCCTGCCCGGAGAGCATCGGGTCGGGGGAGGGCTGGGTCAGGCCCGTGACCACCGCGTCCACCGGCGTGGTGGCCGGGGCGGGCCCGGACTCGCTCGCCAGCGTGACGACGTCGCCCACGGCCACTCCGTGCCGGTCCGCGGTCTGCGTGTCGAGGGTGACGCCGCGGGCGTCGTCGGCGGCGGGCAGGGCGCCGGCGGTCACGGTCAGGCCCGCCAGGGCCGGGTCGCGGGGCAGGGGCATTACCGTGGTGCCGAACTCGGCGTCCGCGGCGCGGGCCGTCGCCCACGCCATCCGCAGGGCGTACGCCTCCTCGACGCCGTCCAGGCGGGCCAGCGGGCCGGGCTCGGCGGAGGTGCCGGCGAGGTCGGAGATGTCCTTGGACCCGCCCGGCAGGACCACGAGGTCGGCGTCGGCGTGGGTGCTGCCGAGCGTGGCGCGCAGGGTGGCCTGCGCCGTCGAGGAGACGAGGAAGGAGGCCGCGAGGAACAGGGTGCCGATCAGGATGGCCAGCACCAGGGAGACGTAGCGGCGCGGCTGGGTGCGCAGCTGGGAGAGGGCGACGGTCCACATGATCAGCGCACCCCGCCCTCGGCCGGGGCGGACAGGGCGGTCAGGGCCGCGGTGACGGACTCGACCGTGGGGTCCACGAGCTCGCCGGCCAGGCGGCCGTCCGCGAGCAGCACGACGCGGTCGGCGGCGGAGGCGGCCACGGGGTCGTGGGTGACCATGATGACGGTCTGGCCCATCTCCCGCGCGGAGCGGCGCAGCAGGCCGAGCACCTCGGCGGAGGTGGCGGTGTCCAGGTTGCCGGTGGGCTCATCCCCGAACACGACGTCCGGTCGGGTGAGCAGGGCGCGGGCGACGGCGACGCGCTGCTGCTGACCGCCCGAGAGCTCGTGCGGGCGGTGGCCCAACCGGTCCGCGAGGCCCAGGGCCCGGGTGATCTCCTCCAGCCACGCGCGGTCCGGGGTGCGGCCGGCCAGCTCGAGCGGCAGCACGATGTTCTGCTCGGCCGTGAGCGTGGGCACCAGGTTGAAGGCCTGGAACACGAAGCCCACGCGGTCGCGGCGCAGGCGGGTCAGGGCGGTGTCGTCCAGCCCGGTGATCTCGGTGCCGCCGATCCGCACGGAGCCCGAGGTCGGCGCGTCCAGCCCGGCCAGGCAGTGCATGAGCGTCGACTTGCCCGAGCCCGAGGGCCCCATGATCGCGGTGAACGCGCCCGAGGCGAAGTCCACGTCCACCCCGCGCAGGGCGTGCACCTGCGCGTCACCGCGCCCGTAGGCGCGGGTGAGTCCGCGGGCGCAGACGGCGGGCGCCGTCGTCGTGGTGGCGGACGACGACGGCGTGCCCGGCCCCGGTGCGACGGGGCCGGCGGTCGTGGGGGAGGCGGGGTGTGCGGAGGAAGCGGTGTCCATGGAACCCACTCTTCCGCGCGGACGCGGCGGGGCGGATCGGAGGAGGGGACCACCTCTGCGGGCGGCAGGTCATGCCCGGGGATGAGGCGGGCCGGCGAGGCGTGGACCCGAGGGCGTCAGGTCCCCGCCGCCGGGCGGTGCCGGGCGGAGTGGGATGATGGGGACATGAGAGCCGACGCCCGCGCCAACCGCCAGGACCTGCTGGCGGCCGCCGGCCGTCTCATCGCCACCCAGGGGGCGGGATGTCCCTGCGTGGGGTGGCGCAGGAGGCCGGGGTCGGCGTGGGCACGCTGTACCGGCACTTCCCCACGCGTCGGGATCTGTTGGACGCCGTGCTCGAGGACGTCGTGGCCCGCACCGGGGGGATCCTGCAGGCCTTCCTCGACGGGGCGGGCGGGGCCGAGCACGGCGGCGGGGCCGAGGCGCGGTGGCGGCGGCTCGCCGAGGACCTGGGGGCCGTGAACCTGGCCTCGCTCGCGGCGGCCCGGGACGACTTCGACCCCGCCGACCGGCCGCCGGAGGCCCTCATCGCCGAGGCAGAGCGTGTGATCCTCGAGCTCGCGGACCAGGTGGTGGCCGAGGCGCGGCGGGCCGGGCTCGTGGGCCCGGACGTGACCGGGGCGGACTACCTGTTCGGCCTGCTCATGGTCACCCGGTCGCCGGAGTGCGCGCTGCTGGGCCACGGCCCGGACCAGCGGGGCTGGCTGCTGGACACGTACCTGCGCGGCCTGCGGCCCTGAGGGCGCGGCCGGGTCAGTCGCCCGGGGCGTCGTCCTCCAGGGCGGGGCGGGCGGTGGCCCACGCGACGGCGCCGGCGAGCAGGCCGGCGCCCGCGGTGAGCGCCAGGCGGAGCAGCCCCTCGACGCCCGTGAACAGGCTCAGGCCCAGCATCACGACGGCGGCCGTCACCAGCGCGACGAAGAAGGCCACGCATTCGCTGTCCCGCTGCGCCTGCTCGGTGGCTGCGTCGGAGGCGCGGGACGTCGTCGGGGTGGGCTGGTCCAGGATGCTGCCGGTCATGGTGCCTCTCCTCCAGTGCGCGTCGGGCCGGGGGCGTCCGTCGGCGCGTGCACCCCGGCGGCGGACCCGTTGCGGGGCCTGCGTCCAGCATCGCGGAGGGGGTGGGCGCACCGGCAGGGCCATGAGGATGAACTTCGGGCCGCCCGACTCATACCCAGGTATGACCTGTGATTGTACTGACAGACGTCTGAGGAGGGCCTCAGGGAGGGGTCCCAGCGCCCAGGCCGACTGCTGAGGCCCGCGGACACGCCGCTACGACGTCGGCGTAGCGGCGTGTCCGCGGGCCTCAACGAGGGGTGGGGCAGGGACTGGGGCAGGGATGGAGCGGGAGCGGGCCGGGGAGGAACTGCGGGTCAGAACTGCACGAGGCCCGCGCGGTGGGCGATGAGCACGGCCTGCACGCGGTCGCGGGCGCCGAGCTTGGCCAGCACCCGGCCGACGTGCGTCTTCACCGTGGCCTCGGAGAGCACGAGCTCGGCGGCGATCTCCAGATTCGCGGCGCCCTGCGCCATGTGCACCAGCACCTCGCGCTCGCGCGGGGTCAGCGACGCCACCGCCGCCTGCTGCTCCTCGCACTCCGCGCTGCGGACCTGGTCCGAGCGCAGGCGCGGGGCCATGTGCGTCAGGAGCCGGCGCGTCGTGGACGGGGCGATCACGGCGTCGCCCCGGTGCACCGTGCGGATCGCGGCGAGCAGCTCCTCGGGCGGGGCGTCCTTGAGCAGGAAGCCGCTGGCGCCCGCCTCGATCGCATCGAACGCGTACTCGTCCAGGTCGAAGGTGGTCAGCACCACGACGCGCGGGGCGTCCGGCCGGCGCAGCAGGGCGCGGGTGGCCTCGATGCCGTCCATCTCCGGCATGCGCACGTCCATCAGCACGACGTCGGCGCCCGTCACGGACACCGACGCCACCGCCTCGCGCCCGCTGGCCGCCTCCGCCACGACCATCAGGTCCGGCTGCGATTCCACGAGCATGGCCAGCCCCGAGCGGATCAGGGCCTGGTCGTCCACCAGGGCGACGCAGACGGGGGCGGTCTCCTCGGAGCTCATGGGCTCATCCTCTCAAGTCGGACGGGGTGAGCGGGCGGCGCGGGGGCGGCCACCCCTCACACCGCCGAGTACGGCAGGTGGGCGGACACGCGGTACCCGGTCCCGACGCGCGGCCCCGTCTCGAGCGTCCCGCCGAACAGGGCCGTCCGCTCGGCGGCCCCCCGCAGACCCTGGCCGCTGCCCCGGGTGGCGGGGTCGGCGGCGGCGCCGCGGCCGTCGTCGTCGATCTGCAGGTCCAGGCCGCGCGCCGTCCAGGCGAGCGTGACGAACGCGTCCGCGTCCGGCCCGCCGTGGCGCAGCGTGTTGGTCAGCGCCTCCTGCACGATCCGGTACGCGGCCAGCTCGCCGCCCGCCGGCAGCGCACGGCGGGGCGTGCCGGTCTCCAGCAGGGACACCTCGAGTCCGGACAGCCGCATCGTCTCCACGAGCGCGGGCAGGTCCGCGAGCCGCGGCTGGGGTCGGCGGCCCGGGGGCAGGCGGGCGCCGCGGCCGTCGGGGGAGGCGTCGGCGGCGGGCCGCCGGGCGTCGTCGTCCGTCACGCCGGGCACCCCGGCCACGGTCTCGCCGGTCTCGCGGAGCACGCCGAGCAGCTGGCGCATGTCCGCGAGCGCGGAGCGGCCGGTCTGGCCGATGGTCTCGAGCGCGGTGACCGCGAGCGCGGGCTTGGCGGCGGCGGCGTACCGGGCGCCGTCGGCCTGGGAGATGATCACCTGCAGGGAGTGGGCGACGATGTCGTGCATCTCCCGGGCGATGTGGCTGCGCTCGTCGGCGGCGGCGAGCTCGCGCTCCTGCCGGGACTGCACCTCGAGGCGGTGGGCGCGGTCCTCGAGGGCGCGCACGGTGAGGCGGCGGTTGCGCACGACGTCGCCGAACGCCCACGCGGTGAGCACCATGAGCCCGCAGCCGATCGCCATGATGACCATGGCCAGCGGCTCCGCGGGGGAGCGGACGGTGAGGCCGTCGGGGGTGACGAACTGCGCCGGGAACAGCCACACCTTCACCCCGTTGGCCACGCCGCCGACCAGCCCCGTGAGGAGCCCGGCCACGGAGATGCTCCGGGGCGCGTTCGCGGCGAGGTTGTAGACGGTGAGCGGCACCATCAGCAGGGACAGGCTGAACTCGGGCCCGGCGAGCAGGTGCAGGACGGCCGCGGCCGTCACGACGGCGGCCGAGGCCACCGGGCGCACCCGGCGCACGGCCCACGGCAGGACCATGCCGGCCCCGGCCAGGAGGGAGACGGCCGTCTGCCGGCCCTGGGGGTCCGGGGCGACCATCGGCCCGAGCGCGATCCACGGCAGCGCCACGAGCACGGTGAACAGTGCCGCGGCGGCCATCACGTCGGTGCGCACGGGGTGCAGGCGCGTCCACTGGTCGAGGCGGCGCAGGGGGTTCACGCGGGCCAGCCTAGGCCGCAGGCCGAGGGGCCGGCGTCAGTCCGCGGGATGATCCGGGACGGTCCTCAGGGCGCGAGGGAGGCGAGGACGTCGGCGGCCGGCGCCTCACGGACCCGGTGCGCCTCGGTGCCGGCCCACAGGTGGACGCGTTCGAGGTCGCCGACGGCCGCGGCGGCGGCGCGCAGCCCCTTCGTCAGGACGTTGACCTCGGGGTACGCGGCGGGGGCGTCCGGGTGCTCCGCCATGAACGCGGTGGCCAGCGACCGCGCCCACCGCCCCGTGTAGGCGCGGGTCAGGGCGGTGCGGGCCCGGCCGTCGTCGGCGGAGAAGCGTGTCCCGGCCGCACACGCCGCGACGGCGGCCCGGTGCGCCGCCGAGGTGCCTGCCTCCGGGGTGAGGAGGAACGCGGTGCCGGCCGCGACGACGTCCGCGCCGGCGGTGAGCAGGGCGCGCACGTCCTCGGCGGTGCCCACGCCGCCGGCGGCCACCACGGGTACGGCGCCCGCGGCCCCCGTCCCGACGACGTCGCGCACCGCCGCCAGCACCGTCGGCAGCTCGGCGCGGGTCGGCTCCGCGGCCGGGTCCGACGTGCCCCGGTGCCCGCCGGCGCGGTGGCCCTGCACCACGAGGAACGCGGCCCCGTGCTCGAGGGCGGCCCGCGCCTCGGTCGCGTCCGTCACGGTGGCCCCGGCCGGGATGCCCGCGGCGGCCAGCCGGGCGAACACGTCCGCGGCCGGCAGGCCGAACGTGAAGGAGACCAGCGGCCACGCCTGCTCCTCGGCGGCGGTGAGCAGGGCGTCGAAGTCGGCCCGTTCGGCGTCGGGGTCCGGGACCACGTCCGCGGCCGTGGGCAGGTCGGCGGCGCCGTCGGCCGTCAGGTCCGCCCGGTACGCGGCGACGGCCGCCGCCCGCGCCGACCGTGCCGCCTCCGTGCGCGCCGCGTCCGGGATGGCCGTGTTCACCGCGTCCGGCACGAACAGGTTCACGCCCCAGCGGTCCGGCCCCTCCGCGCCCAGCAGCGCGCGCAGCGCGTCCACCTGCGCGCGCATCTGCGCGGCCGTCCGCATGCCGCCGGCGAGGAACCCGCCGCCGCCTGCGCCGACGACGGCGGCGACCAGCTCCGGGGTCGAGGGGCCGCCGGCCATCGGGGCCACCGCCACGGGCACGGGCGGGATCAGGCGGGCGCGGGTGACGTCGTCGGGGTGGGATGGCTGCGTCATGACCCCCAGAGTAAGGGGAGGGGTGTCGGCCCCACCCCGCGCCTACAGTGGGGCGCAGTACACGAGGAGAGGGGGTGCGCCGTGGAGGTGCTGCTCGCGCTCTCACCCATCCTGCTCACCCTCGTGCTGCTGCTCACCCGGCTGCCCGCGTGGGTGGCCCCGGCCGCCGGGACGGCCGTGGCCGTGCTGCTGGCCCTCACGGTCTTCGGCGTGGCCCCGGGCGACCTGGGCGGCGCGGTCGGCGCCGGCGTGCCCACGCTGCTCGAGATCCTGGCGATCATCGCCGGCGGTATCACCCTGTCCCGCGTCATGGAGTACTCGGGCGGGCACGCGCGCCTGGCCGCGTGGCTGTCGGCGGGCAACGGCCCCACGATCGCGACCGCGCTGCTCATGGTGCACGGCGTCATCCCGTTCCTCGAGACCGTGACCGGGTTCGGCGTCTCCCTGATCGTGGGTGTGCCGCTGCTGCTGGGTCTGGGCTACACGGCGTTCCGGTCCGCGCTGATCTCCGTCCTCGCGCTCACCATCGGCCCGTGGGGGTCCATGGCGCCGGGCACGCTCATGGGCGCCCGCCTGTTCGGCCTGGACTTCCGGGAGATCGGGGTCACCGCCGCGGTGTTCAACCTGCCGGCCTGCCTGGTGGCGGGCGTGGCCACGGTGTTGCTGCTGCGCGGGGCGCGCGGCATGCGAGTCGACGTCGGCCCGGCCCGCACGCTGCCCTGGCTCGGCGTCGCCGTGCTCTCCGGGGTCGCCCAGTGGGCGCTGATCCTGGGGGCGAACCTCGTGGTCGGCACCGCGCCGGCGGGCGCCGTCGCCACGTTCGTGCTCACCGTGGCCTGGCTGCTCGTGATCCGTGGCGGTCGGCTGCTGCCCGGGCCGGGGCGGGACGTGGTGCCGTACCTGACGCTCATGGCGGGCACTGTGCTGGGCACCACCGTGAAGGGCACGTTCGGGCTCGAGGGAACGGCGGCCCTCGTGGGGACGCCGGCGCTGTGGGCGTTCGTGGCGGTGGGCGTGGGCGTGTGGCTGCTCCACCTCGACGCCGCCGCCCGCCGCCGCGTCCCCCGCGAGGCCGGGAAGCTCTGGGTGGGCACGGCCATCCCCAACGCGCTCTACGTGGCGTTCGGGCTCATCCTCTCCGCCGGCGGGGTCTCGCAGGCGCTCGCGGGCGCACTCAGCGGGATGGGGGAGTCCTACCTGGTGGCGATGCCGTTCCTCGGCGCGTTCGCCGGCTTCATCACGGCCTCGAACACCGGGGCCATGGCCCTGATCGGCCCCCTGCAGATGGACACGGGCGCCGCCCTGGGCGTCCCCCCGCCCTGGTCCAACGGCCTGCACAACGCGGCCGCCGGCTGGGGCATCGTCGCCGGGCCCGCCCGCATCCAGGTGGCCCACGGCATGGCCGCGGGGGCGCAGTCGCCGCACATGCCCGGCTGGGCCGTGACGCGGCGGAACCTGTTCGTGGTGCTGCTGCCGGCCATGCTCGCCGGGATCCTCGGCATGGCCGTGATGGGCTGGTTCCTGCTGCCGCGGTGACGCGCGGGGGTGGAGCGGGGCCCGGGTGGGGCGGCCCGGTTCCGTGGGCGGAAGCGGCAAGCCAGAGCGTTCCGTGGGCAGAAGTGCCCTCTCTTCTGCCCACGGAGGCGACGGGGTTGCGGGGTCTGCCCACGGAGGCGATGGGGTTGTGGGTTCTGCCCACGAAGGCGATGGGGTTGCGGGGTCTGCCCACGGAGGCGCCGGGACTGCGGTGGCCGGCCGGGCGGGGTGGCCAGCCGGATCCGCCCCGAGGCGGGGGCCGACGTCGACCTTCGGCGGACGCGGGGCGGCCTGTGCGCCGCCTAGG
>NZ_JBHNYP010000005.1:0-101737 GCF_054960655.1 Micrococcus sp. PSi08
CTAGGCCGCGCACGCGGAGACCTCACGGGCTCGGCGACGCCGATCCGCGTGGACCCCATCTCGCGCTCCCGGACCGGCGGACCCGGACATGGCGAGCCTGGCCCGGCACCCGCCTGCAGGGGCAGACTCGGGGGATGACCCGTACCCCGCCCGCCGTCGCCCCGCCCGCCGCCGAGACCGGCGGCGAGAGCCTGCTGACCGTCCTGATCGCCCTCGGCGTGAACGCGGTGATCGCCGTCGTCAAGTCGATCGTGGGCGCGGTCACCGGCTCAGCCGCGATGGTGGCGGAGGCCGCGCACTCCTGGGCCGACGCCGGCAATGAGGTCTTCCTGCTGCTGGCGGAGCGTCGGGCCGGCCGAGCCCCCGACGCGCGGCACCCGCTGGGCTACGGGCGCGCGGCCTACGTGTGGTCGATGGTCGCGGCCTTCGGCCTGTTCGCGGTGGGCTCGGCGGTCTCGGTCTGGCACGGGATCACGGCCTGGTCCGCCCCCGAGGAGGAGGCGGAGTACACGATCGCGTACATCGTGCTCGCCGTCGCGTTCGTGCTCGAGGGCATCTCGTTCCTGAACGCGCATCGGCGCGTCCGCCGCGACGCGGAGCGGCGGCACATCAGCGATGCCACGTTCCTGCGCCAGACCTCGGACCCCACCCTGCGCGCCGTGTGGGTGGAGGACGCCTCGGCCCTGATCGGCCTGGCCATCGCGGCCGCCGCCCTCGCCCTGCACCAGCTCACCGGGGACCCCCGGTGGGACGCCGCCGGCTCGATCCTCGTGGGCGTGCTGCTCGGGGTCGTCGCGATCTTCCTGCTCTCGCGGAACATGGCGTTCCTCGTCGGCGAGGTCGCCGACCCGGTGATCCGGACCCGGGTGCTGCGCTGGCTGCTGGAGCGGCCCGAGGTGCTCTCCGTGAGCTACCTGCACCTCGAGTACGTCGGCCCGGAGAAGCTCTTCGTCGTCGGGGCCGTGGACCTGGCCGGGGACGAGCGGGAGAGCGAGGCCGCGGTCCTGCTCCAGCGCGTGGAGGACGCCCTCCTCGAGCACCCGCGCGTGGCCGCCGTCGTGCTCTCCCTGTCCAACCCCGCCCACGCGCCCCTGGCCCCGGAATCGCAGAACACCCGCGTCTGAGCCCGCGCGGCCGGCATCGTACAGTGGCCTCTCGTGACCCGGACCACCCCCGCCCCGCCGCCCGCTCCGTCCCTCGACCGCCTCCGGGAGGCGGCCCCGTACCTGTCCCGGTGGCTGGCCACCCAGGTGGAGACGCGGCACGTACCCGGCGCCCAGGTGGCCGTGCGGCTCGGCGACGAGCTGGTGCTCTCCGCCGCGTTCGGGGTGGCCGACGAGGCCACCGGGGCGGAGCTGACCACCGGCCACCTGTTCCGCGTGGCCAGCCATTCCAAGACCTTCACGGCCGTCGCCGTGCTGCGCCTGGTCGCCACCGGTCGTCTGCGCCTGGACGACACCGTGGCCGGACGACTGCCCGACTGTGCCGCCACCCCGCTGGCCCGGGTCACCGTCCGCGAGCTGCTCTCGCACACCTCCGGCGCCATCCGCGACGGGGTGGACGCGGACCACTGGCAGCTCGACGGCCCCTTCCCGGACGCCGACGCCCTGCGCGCGATCGTCCGGGAGCACGGCGCCACCTACGCCCCGCAGGAGCGGTTCAAGTATTCGAACATCGGGTACGGCCTGCTCGGGGCGATCATCGAGGCAGCCACGGGCCGCGGCTACGCCGAGCACGTCACGGAGGACATCCTCGTCCCGCTCAACCTCACCGACACCCGCCCCGAGATCGACGACGACGCGGCGGGCCGGGCCGTCGTCGGCCACACCCGGGCCCACGGCCGTGGGCGTCGGGTGAGCGTGGCACCGACCGCCACCGGCGCGCTGGCCGCGGCCACCGGCTTCGTCTCCACGGCGGAGGAGCTCAGCCGCTTCTTCTCCGCTCTCGCACTGGATCGGCGTGAGCTGCTGGACGAGCACGCGCTGCGCCTGATGCACCGGGCCGAGGCCTCCTTCCCGCGGGGGACCGGGACCGGCACCTACGGGCTCGGCCTGATCGGGATCAGCGTGGGCGGACGACGGCTCGTGGGCCACTCCGGCGGCTTCCCCGGGCAGATCACCCGGACCCTGGTGGACCCGGCCACCGGTCTGACCGTCAGCGTGCTCACCAACGCCGTGGACGGTCCGGCGGACGCGCTCGCGGTGGGCCTCGTCGAGCTCATCGACCTGCTCGCCCAGGACGCCGCCGACGGGCAGGCGCTGCCCACCGGTGTCACGACCGACGACCTCGACCGGCTGACCGGCCGCTACGTCTCCCTGTGGGGCGAGACGGACGTGGTTCGCGCCGGCGAGCGCCTCGTGCTGATCGACCCCGGAACCCCCGGCCCCCGGGACAGGATGCACGAGCTGCGAGCGCTGGACGCCACCACGTTCCTGCCCGAGGACGAGGACGGCTTCGGCGCGTCGGGGGAGCGCATCCCGTTCGACCTCGGCGACGACGGCCGGGTGGTGAGGATGCGCGTGTCCGGGGTGAGCAGCTGGCCCGAAGAGGACTACCTCGCCCGGCGTGGCGACGCGTGGGGTCACCGCTCGGCCGCCGGCCGTGGGGTGACCGCGCGGGACTGAGCCGCCGCCTGCGAGCGGCCTCAGTCGAGGCCGGGGCGGCGGCGCGTGCGCTTCACCTCGGAGCGACGGCGTTTGGCCTCCAGCCGGCGCCGCCGGGAGCCGCGCGTCGGCGTCGTGGCCCGCCGCGGCGTCGGCGGGGCGAGGGCCTCGCGCAGCAGCGCCGCGAGCCGCTCGCGGGCGGCCACCCGGTTGCGCCGCTGGGCCCGGTGCTCCGCCACGCTGACGGTGAGCACCGTGCCGGCCAGCCGGGGCGCCAGCCGTGCGAGGACGCGGGCGCGCTGGACGTCGTCGAGGGCGGAGGTGGCCGCCAGGTCCAGACTGAGCTGGACCCGCGAGTCCGCCGTGTTCACGCCCTGACCGCCCGGGCCGGAGGCGTGGGAGAAGCGCTCGACGAGTTCGCCCGCGGGGATGACCAGCCCGCGGGGTGCGCCGGGGCCGGGGGTGACGCGCATGTCGCCGGGGCGGGGCTCAGCCACGGGGCGCCGCCGTCCGTGGTCCGCGCAGGTCCGCGAGTGCGACGAGGAGCGCGAGCGCCATGCACCCCGCCACCAGCGCGAAGGCGGCCATGAACGCCCCGTCCCAGTCGGCACCGGAGGCGACGCCCAGGAACACCCCCACGATCACGGCGGTGCCGACGGCCGTGCCGACGCGCTGGCCGGTCTGCAGGACGCCGCCGGCCGTGCCGGAGTGCCGCGGCGGGACCTCGGCCAGGCTGAGGGTCTGATTGGGGGAGACCACCAACCCCTGCCCGGCACCCAAGATGGCGAGGGTGAGCAGCAGCCACCACGGACTCAGGCCGAACTCCCGGTTGGCCCACGCCACCCCGATGGAGCCCACGACGGCGAGCAGCGCCAGCGCGATGCCGAGGACGACGATCTTCCGGCCCGTGCGCAGCACCACGCGACCGGCCACGGTGGACATCACGCTCGACATGACCGCCGAGGGAAGGCCGATGAGTGCGGCGTGCAGCGCCGGGTAGCCCAGCCCGTTCTGCATGAACATGGCGATCACCACGAACATGCTGGTCGAGCCGGTGAAGTAGATGGCGATCAGCAGGGCGCCGCACGCGAAGCTGCGGGTCTGGAACAGGCGCAGGTCCACCATCGGGGCGCGGCCCCGTCGGGCGTAGCGGGCCTCCCAGCGTGTCCAGAGGGCGGTCAGGCCGATGCCGACGGGCACGAGCACGAACCGCCACGGCCCGAGCTCACGGTCCAGGAACGGGAGCATGACGGCCACGAGGGCGCCGGCCAGCAGGACGACGCCGACCGGGTCCAGGTCCGGGCGCCGCGCCCGCTCGGGGGCGGTGCGTGGCAGCCAGTGGCGGGCCACGACGAGGGCGCCGAGGGCGATCGGCACGTTCACCAGGAAGGTCGCGCGCCAGCCGAGGTCGCCGCCGAGCCACGCGATGAGCCCGCCGCTGAGCAGCGGCCCCACCGCCACGGACACCCCGACGACGGCACCGAGCGCCCCGAACGCCCGGGCGCGGGAGGTGCCGGAGAACTCGCTTTGGATGAAGCCGGTGACCTGCGGGTTGAGCAGGCCCGCGCCCACGCCCATGACCAGGCGCGCGAGCACGAGCAGGACGCCCGTGGGCGCCAGGCCGGACAGGAGCGCACCGAGCGCGAACACGCCGAGGCCCACCATGAACAGCCGGCGTCGTCCGAAGAGGTCACCCGCCCGGCCCGCCGGCACGAGCACCATGCCGAACACGAGGGTGTAGCCGGAGATGGCCCACTGCAGCTCCGCGTCACTGGCGTCCAGGCCCCGCTGCAGGGCGGGCAGGGCCACGTTGATGCTGGACACGGCCAGCAGGGACATGAAGATCGGGATGAGGAGCACCGCGAGGATGCGCTGCTGGTGCGGGGTGAAGACCGAGGACGCGGCGTCGTCGGACGGACGCGGGGCGACGGGCATGCGGTCTCCTTCTCGGGGGTGTCTCGGGCGCTCTCCAGGATCGGCCCTCGTCCCGCATCGTGCCAGGTCCCAGGGTCCTCGGCCCGGTGCGGCGCACGGAGGCCATGACCGCGGTCGACGCCCTGCCGCCCCGTCCCGCCGGCGTCGGGTGCGGGACAGAGGCACCTCGGGTCCCCGGTGGTGGAGAAGGCGAACTGAGGGGGCCCGGAACTGCTCCGTCAGGCCGTAGTCTTCACGCATGAGCGAGACGCACGACGAGATGCAGGTGTTCGCGGCAGACCAGGGCCTGCTGGTCTGGGGCCCGTCCCGGGCCCTCGATCTGCTGGACCAGGCCGAGGACGTGCGGGCCAAGGTGGTCACGCCGTCGCTCGTGGCCAAGCTGAGCACGCTGGTGCAGGGGATCTCCCAGGCGCAGCTGGAGGGGGCACGCTATCTCCGGCTGGACGACAAGTCCTACGAGACGGTCAAAGCCCTGGGCGTGAAGAACCTGAGTTCGGGGGTGCTGCGGCGCAAGGACGTCGCCGGCGGCTCCGGAGGCCAGATCGTGAAGCACCTCTCGTTCACGGCGACCCCGCTGGCCAACCCCGCGGCCGTGGCCGCGCTGGCGGCAGCCAACACCCAGCTGCAGATCATGGCCGCGCTCGATGACATCCAGGACTATCTGGCCGTCATCGACGAGAAGCTCGATCGCCTCCTGAAGCAGCGCAAGCTCGAGATCGCCGGTCAGCTGGGCGGCATCGTCTTCGCGATCGAAGAGGCCGAGGCCGTCCACGGATCGACCGGACGGGTCTCCGCCGTCACTTGGTCCAAGGTTCAGCAGAACTCGCTGCTGCTGCAGCAGGTGCAGGCAGAAGCCGTCTCGCAGCTGGCCGCCGTCGCGGACCGCGTCATCGCGTCCAAGGCAGACGTGGACAAGCTGGCCAAGGTCGTCGGCGCGGCCGAGGAGGACGTCCAGTTCTGGCTCGGCATGCTCGCCCGCTCGATGGCCGTCCAGGACCGACAGCAGCTGCTCGAGCTGGCGCGTGTGGAGGAGGACGAACCCGAGCTGCTGGCCGAGCACCGCGAGGGCCTCGTGGCCGCGCGGGTGCACCGCACCGCGCGGATCGCTGAGGCACTCCGGCGAATCAACGAGTCCCTCGTCGAGGCAGGAACCCTGAAGAACCTCGGTTACGTCGCCAACCCGATCAGCTCGCGCCGCGTCACCCGGGGGTCGAATGCCGTGACCGATCAGGTGGTCGAGTTCGTGACGCACACGGACATCGAGCTCGACGCCCTCGGGCGCGTCGCCGGGAAGCGGTGGTTGGAGGCCGCGCAGGGGTTCGCGGGTGAGGTGAAGACGGCTGTCGAGACCAACGCCGTGGACGCCAAGCAGGGCGCCAGCCGATTGGGTCGGACCCTGCAGGCCAAGCGCGAGGAGCGCATGCTCGCCAAGGCCGAGGAGATCCGAGCCCGGCGGGCGGAGATTGAGCCAGCCGACGACGGCGCCTGACCCCCCAACGCCCCTCACTTCGCGTCCGCGTACGACCCCACGCTGGAGACGGTGAGCGGGAAGTCCACGGGGGCGGGGCCGAACAGCAGGCGGCCGGCGGCGCTCGCGGACTCCGCCACGACCGTCCGCACGGCCTCGGCCTCCGTGGCCGGGCCGTGCAGGACGACCTCGTCGTGGACGAAGAACACGAGTTCCGTGCGCATGCCGGCCGAGCGCATTCGACGACGGATCTCGCCCATCCAGCACAGCGCCCACTCGGCCGCGGTGCCCTGCACCACGAAGTTCCGGGTGAAGCGGCCCTGCGAGCGCCGCCGTCGCCGGGCCGCGGACTCGGCGGCCTGGGTGCCGACGTCGGACACGGACTCCTGCCACTTCCGCCCCGGTGCGGGGGACCAGCGGCCCAGCCACGTGGACACCTGGCCGCCGCCCTCGCCGACGGAGGCCGCCCGCTCGAGCAGGCCGATCGCTCGGGGGTAGAGCCGGCGCAGGTGCGGCATGAGCGCCGCGGAGTCGCCCGTCGTCGAGCCGTACATCGCACCCAGCAGGGCGATCTTCGCGCGCCCGCGGTCGGCCAGCGCGGTGCCGGCCGCCCGGCCCTGCTCCGCCACCTCCCGGTACAGGTCGGGCGTGGTCCCGGCACGGGCCAGCGCCTCGTCGGCGGCCATCGCGGCGAGGATGCGCGGCTCCACCTGGGAGGCGTCGGCCACGGTCAGCGTCCACCCGGGGTCTGCGCGGACGGCGTCGCGCACCCCGGCCGGGACCTGCATGGCCCCGCCGCCGTGGGCGGCCCACCGCCCGGTCACCACGCCGCCGACCAGGTAGGCGGCGTGGAACCGGCCGTCGTCGCCGATCCACTGGTCCAGCCAGTGCCAGCCGTTGGCCGTCCACAGCCGAGCCAGGGCCTTGTACTCCAGCAGCGGCGCGAGCAGCGCGGCCCGCGCCTCGCGTTCCGCGCCGCCGGCGTCGATCCAGTGCTTCAGGTCCCACTGCCGCGTGGACTCCACGGCCACGCCCGTCGTCTGCAGCGCCCGCAGCAGGCTCGGCTGCGAGTCGGGGCTCAGCCTGGGGGAGCCCAGGACGTCGGCGATGCGTTCGGCCAGGGTCTGCAGGCGGGCGGGACGCTCGCCCGGTGCAGGCCGGGGGCCGAGCTGCTCAGCGAGGAGCGCCTCGTGCACGCCCCGGTCCCACGGCAGACCCGCCGCCCGGATCTCTGCGGCCACGAGTGCGCCCTGCGACTCCGCCGCCGCGAGCAGCCGCAGCCGGTGGGGGTGGGCCGAGCCCTCGACGGCCGCCCGCTGCGCGGCCAGCTCCGCCGCGAGCACGGTGACGTCCGGAGCGGGGCCGGCCTCGTCCGGCAGGTCGAAGAAGGACTCCTGACCGGCGGGCACCCGCGCCGGGCGCACGGGCTCCGTCGGGTCGGCGACCTCGAGCTGCGCCACGGGCGTGTAACGCACCCCGCTGCCCGGCGCCGTTGCCGCGTGCCGCAGGATCCGCTGGACGAGGGCCAGGTCCCAGCACCGATCCACCCGCACCCCCGCCACCAGCCAGGCGGCGTACTCCGTCCCGACGTCGGCGAGCACCCAGCGGACCGTGCTCGGGTCCACGCCCAGGCGGGCGGGCAGACCGGCCACGAGCCCGGCCACGGACCCGGCGGCGCAGGATCCCAGGGGAGAGGCGCCGTCGCCTTCCCCGTCCAGGGCCCACCAGGCGCCGGGGCTGCCGACGGAGGCGGGGGCGGGGCCCAGGACGACGAACATGGCCCTCATTCTGCCCCGTGACCCGAGGCGCCGTCTGCCGCAGCCCTGTGCGGCAGACCTCCCGGCACGGCGGCGACCACGGCGGGCGCAGCGGGCACGGTTCCCCCTGATGTCCCGCCGCCTCGTCGGGAGGCGGGGGAGGGGCTGTGCGACTTGCACGCTCGCCGAGCGGAGAACACACTGTGCGGACGCACCGGCGCGCAGCCGGCCGTCGGGCGCCACCCAGAGAGGACCCACCATGACAGCGACCCGGTCCGGCGGCGCCGCGACGTCTCGCCTCAACGCCAAGGTGGTCGGCATCTCGGTCGCCGCCGCGCTCGGCGGCTTCCTGTTCGGCTTCGACACCTCCGTCATCAACGGTGCCGTGGACGCCCTCGCCGGGGAGTTCGGCCTCGGCGCCGGTCTGACGGGCTTCGCCGTCTCCTCGGCGCTGATCGGCTGCGCGCTCGGCGCCTGGTTCGCCGGGCCGATCGCCAACCGCCGCGGCCGCGTGCCCGTGATGGTGATCGCCGCGATCCTGTTCCTGGTCTCCGCCATCGGCTCGGGCCTGGCGTTCGGCGTGGTCGACCTGATCTTCTGGCGCATGGTCGGCGGCCTGGGCGTGGGCGCCGCGTCCGTGATCGCTCCGGCGTACATCGCGGAGGTCAGCCCGGCCCATGTGCGCGGTCGCCTCGGCTCGCTCCAGCAGCTGGCGATCGTCCTCGGCATCTTCGCCGCGCTGCTCACGGACGCGCTCTTCGCGACGATGGCCGGGGGAGCGGCGCAGCCGTTCTGGCTCGGCGTCGACGCCTGGCGCTGGATGTTCCTGGCCGAGACCGTCCCGGCGGTGCTGTACGGCCTGTTCGCCCTGAAGCTGCCGGAGTCCCCGCGCTACCTGGTCGCCCGCGGCCGCACGGACGAGGCGGCCGAGGTCCTGCACGAGTTCACCGGCGTGGACCGGGTGAACCTGATGATCGAGGACATCCGGCGCTCGCTGGACTCGGAGCGCCGCGAGTCGCTGGCGGACCTGCGCGGACCGTCGGCGGGCCTGCAGCCGATCGTGTGGATCGGCATCCTGCTCTCCGTCTTCCAGCAGGCCGTGGGCATCAACGTGATCTTCTACTACTCCACCACCCTGTGGCGTTCGGTGGGCTTCGGGGAGTCGGACGCCCTCACGGTCACCGTGATCACCTCGGTCACGAACATCGCCGTCACCCTCATCGCGATCGCCCTGGTGGACCGCGTCGGCCGTCGCCCCATGCTGATCGCCGGCTCCGCCGGCATGACGGTCAGCCTCGGCCTGATGGCACTGGCCTTCTCCTTCGCGCAGACCGGCGGCGCCGAGTCCGTCTCCCTGCCGCAGCCGTGGTCCACGGTGGCGCTGGTGGCCGCGAACGCCTTCGTGGTGTTCTTCGGCGCCACCTGGGGTCCGCTGGTCTGGGTGCTGCTGGGCGAGATGTTCCCGAACCGCATCCGCGCCGGCGCGCTCGCCGTGGCCGCCGCCGCGCAGTGGGCGGCGAACTTCACCGTCTCCACCACGTTCCCGTGGTTGGCGGACATCGGCCTGACCCTCGCCTACGGTCTGTACGCGGTCATGGCGGCGCTGTCCCTGGCCTTCGTGGCGGCCTTCGTCCCCGAGACCAAGGGCAAGACGCTCGAGGAGATGAGCGACGTCGTCGTGCGTTCCCCGGGGCAGCGGCGCGCGGTGCGCGCCGAGGCGGAGCGGGATCTGCGCGGCTGACACCGCCCGTCCCGACGACGGCCCCCTCCCTGAGCTGCAGACAGGGAGGGGGCCGTGGTGTGTGCGGGGCGGGTCAGCCGGCGTCGGCGCCGGTCGCGGCCCCCTCGTCGTCGAGGCGCTCCAGGCCCTCGTCCTCGGAGTCCTCGATGAGACGGTCTCCGGCGATCTTGTCGACGATCATCGCGATGGCGGCGTCGCCGGTCACGTTGGTGGCGGTGCCGAAGGAGTCGATGGCGATGTACGTGGCGACCATGAGCGCGACCTGCGGCTCGGTGAAGCCGAGCATCGAGGTCAGCAGGCCCGAGGCCGCCACGATCGCGCCGCCGGGCACGCCGGGCGCCGCGACCATGGTGACGCCCAGCATGAAGATGAAGCCCACGAACACCGGGACGTCGATCGACTGGCCCGAGAGGAACAGCACCGCGATGGAGAACGAGACGATCTTCACGGTGGAGCCGGCCAGGTGGATCGTCGCGCACAGCGGCACGACGAACGAGGCGATCGGCCGGCGCACGCCGAGCAGCAGGGTCTGGCGCAGGGTCACCGGGATGGTCGCCGCCGAGGACGAGGTGCCCAGGGCCGTCGCGTAGGCCGGCAGCATCGTCTTCAGTGCCGTGAACGGGTTGCGGCCCGCGATCGCGCCCGCGACGACGTACTGGAGGAGCAGCAGCACCACGGTGAGGCCGAAGACCAGCAGGATCACGCCGAGGAACGTGGTGATGACCTTGAAGACCTCGCCGGCGGCGGTCATGTTCAGGAACACGCCGAAGATGTAGACGGGCAGCAGCGGCACGATCAGGCCCATGACGACCCGCTCGATGATCGATCGCAGCTGGTCGAAGCTCTCGTGCAGGGCGCCGCGCGGCAGCATCGTCAGGCCGATGCCGAGCACGAACGCGAGCAGCAGGGCCGTCATCACGCCGAAGGGCGGGTCCATCTGCACCTCGAACAGCGGGCCGAGCAGCGCGTCCTCAGGGTTGGCCATCCCCTCGAAGGACCCGGGCGTGAGGATCAGCGGGAAGACGAGCAGGCAGACCAGCAGGGCGCCGAAGCCGCCGACCAGGGTGGAGCCGTAGGCGATGCCGCCGGTCAGGGCCAGCAGCTTCCCCGCGCCCCGGCCGATGTCGCCGATCGCGGGGGCGACGAGCGCCAGGATCAGCACCGGGACGATGAAACCCAGGAAGTTCGAGAACAGCCCGTTGAAGGTGGCGAAGGCCTGCACGAGCCAGGTCGGCGCGACCAGGCCGACGAGGACGCCGGCCACGATCGCGACGAGGATGCGGGGCAGCAGGCCGACGCGGCGGCGGGGCACGGCGACGGCGCCCCCGGAGTCGGGGCCGGACGCGTCGAGGGCATCGGAGTGGGAGCGAGACATGGCCGACACGCTAGCGGAGGCCGTCCTGCCCGTCGCCCGGTCGGTAGGCCATCCTTGGCGGTGCCGGTGACCCCCTTCGTGGCGCAGAACACAGGGAGCGCCACCATCTCGGGGAGCGTGCAAGAGCACGCCCGACCCACCCGGACCGAAGGAGACGACGATGACGGTCCTGCCCCGCCCCGCAGACGCCCGGGCCGCCCAGGGGTGCGCTGCCGGCGTGGAGGCCGCATGAGCGAGTTCCTCGCCTCACGCTGGCCCGACATCCTCTTCCGGGCGTGGCAGCACGGGTGGCTCGTGCTGCAGGCGCTGGCCATCGCCACCGTGCTCGCCATCGCGCTGGCCGTGATCGCCACGCGGATCAAGGCCCTGACCCCGATCGCGAACGCCTTCACGGCCGTCGGGCTGACCCTGCCCTCCTTCGCGCTCATCGGCGTCCTGATCCCCCTGGTGGGCATCGGGACCGTCCCCGCCGTCGTGGTGGTGGTCTTCTATGCCCTGCTGCCCATCCTCCGCAACGCGCTCGTGGGTCTGCGCGGCGTGGACCCGGAGGTGCTGGAGGCCGCCCGGGGGATGGGCATGGGGCCGGTGGCGCTGTTCACCCGGGTGCGTCTCCCGCTGGCCTGGCCCGTGATCCTCACCGGCATCCGGGTCGCGGGCCAGCTCGGCATGGGCGTGGCCGCGGTCGCGGCCTACGTCCTGGGGCCCGGACTGGGCTCGTACATCTTCACGGGGCTGGTCTCCCTGGGCGGCGCCAACGCGTTGAACTACGCCCTCGTGGGCACCCTCGGCATCGTCGTCGTCGCCCTCGTCCTGGACGGGCTGCTCGTGCTGCTCGGCCGGCTCACCATCTCGAAGGGACTGCGCGCATGAGCACCGACCGTGACGCCGGGGCCGAGATCCGTCTCGAGTCCCTGACGAAGCTCTATCCGGGGCAGGACCGTCCCGCCGTGGACGCCCTGGACCTCATCATCCCCGCGGGGGAGACCGTGGTGTTCGTCGGCCCGTCCGGCTGCGGCAAGACCACCTCGCTGAAGATGATCAACCGCCTCATCGAGCCCACCTCCGGGCGGATCCTGATCGGCGGGGAGGACATCACACGCCGTGACCCCACCCGGCTGCGCCGTCAGATCGGCTACGTCGTGCAGGGCGGCGGGATGATGCCCCACCTGTCCGTCGCCGAGAACGTCGGCCTGGTGCCGCGCCTGCTCAAGTGGGACCGCCGGCGCATCGCCGACCGTGTGGACGAGCTGCTCGAGCTCGTCGGCCTGGACCCGGCGATCTATCGGGACCGTTTCCCGCGCGAGCTGTCCGGCGGACAGCAGCAGCGCGTCGGCGTGGCGCGGGGCCTCGCGGCGGATCCACCCGTGCTGCTCATGGACGAGCCCTTCGGCGCCGTGGACCCCCTCACCCGCCAGCGCCTGCAGCAGGAGATGCTCGACATCCAGGCCAGGGTGGGCAAGACCATCGTGATGGTCACCCACGACGTGGACGAGGCCGTGCTCCTGGGCGACCGGATCCTGGTGCTCGAACCCGGCGCGCACGTGGCCCAGTACGCCACCCCCGAAGAGGTCCTGGCGCGGCCGGCCACCGAGTTCGTGGCCGACTTCGTGGGGTCGGGGGCGGGGCTCAAACGGCTGGGGCTGCGGTCGGTCGACTCGCTGCCGCTGCGCCCGATCGCACCGCACCCGACGGGCACGCTGCCGGGCGAGCCCGTGCTCGACGCGGCCACCCCGATCAGCGAGGCCCTCGCCGCGCTGGTCATGGCCCCGACGGAGGAGATCGCCGTGGTCCGTGATGGCACGGTCATCGGTCTGCTCGACTATCCGACACTGCGCGCGCACGCCCGCGCCGGCGACGAGCAGGCTCGGCCATGATCGCCCGGCTGCGTGCGGCCTCCGCCGAGGACCGCCTGCTCCTGATCGGCCTGCCGCTGCTCGTGGCCGCCCTGCTGATCGGGTGGACCGTCTGGGTGCGCGGAGCCGCCCTCGACGACGTCGAGGCCCGGCTGCTGACCTGGCCCACCGTCCTGCGCCTCACCGCCGAGCACCTGGCCCTCGTCGGCGTGTCCACCGTTCTGGTCGTGGCGACGGCCGTCCCGCTCGGCGTGCTGCTGAGCCGCCCCGCCGCCCGGCGGTTCACCCCCGTCGCCATGGGGCTGGCCAATGCCGGCCAGGCCGCTCCCGTGATCGGTGTGATCGTCCTGCTCGCCATGGCGTGGGGGTTCGGCTTCCGGGTCGCCGTCCTGGCCCTGTCCCTCTACGCGTTCCTGCCCGTGCTGGCCAACACCCTGGCCGGGCTGCGGGGCGTCGACCCCACCGTCGTCGAGGCGGCCCGCGGCATGGGCATGTCACCGCTGCAGACCCTGCTCCGGGTGGAGCTGCCCTTGGCCCTGCCCGTGATCATGGCGGGTCTGCGGACCGCCCTGGTGCTGCTGGTGGGCACCGGGGCGTTCGCGACGTTCATCGACGCCGGCGGCCTCGGCCTGCTCATCCAGACCGGGATCGTCCTGTTCCGTTTCCCGCTGCTCGTCTCGGGGGCGATCCTCGTGGCCGCCCTCGCCCTGATGATCGAGTGGATCGGCCGCCTCGTCGAGACGCTGGCCACCCCGAGGGGGCTCGCATGACCACCTCGCGCGCGACCATCCCATCCCGCCGCCGCGGCCGGACCCCCGCTCGTGCCGCGCTCGCCGCGCTCGGCCTGGCGGCCTCCCTGGTCCTGTCCGGGTGCGGGCTGAGCACCGCCGGCGGCTACCTGCCCTCGGGCACGCCCGCCGGCGACGTCGCCGGGATCGACCTCGAGGGCGCCCACGTGGCGGTGGGGTCCAAGAACTTCAACGAGGGCGTCGTGCTCGGCAAGATCACCGCGATCCTGCTGCGCTCCGCGGGTGCCGACGTCGAGGATCTGACCAACATGCCGGGTTCGCTCAGTGCGCGCCAGGCCCAGGTCGCAGGCGTCGTGGACGTCGAGTGGGACTACACGGGGACCGCCTGGATCACGTACCTGGGCCACACCGATCCGATCCCGGACGCCCAGGCGCAGTGGGCCGCGGTCCGGGACGAGGACGCGCAACAGGGCCTGGTGTGGCTGCCGCCGGCCGAACTCGACAACACCTACACCTTCTCCGTGCGCCAGGACCGGGCGGAGGAGCTCGGCCTGGAGACACTCGCGGACATCAAGGACCTCCCCACGGAGGACCAGTCCTTCTGCGTGAGCGCCGAATTCGCCGCCCGCAACGACGGATTCCTGCCCATGCTCGAGGCCTACGGGATCGAACGGCCCACCGGATCCCGGCTGCGCCAGATGGACATCGGGGCGGTGTTCGCCGCGGTGGCGGACGGGACGTGCACCTTCGGGGAGGCGTACGCCACGGACGGGCGGATCGCCGCGCTGGACCTGACGACCCTGCAGGACCCGCTGAGCTTCTTCCCGAAGTACAACGCGGCCCCCATCGTGCGCGAGGAGGTCCTGGCCGAGCACCCCGAGATCGCCGACCTGCTGGCGCCCGTGACCGCGCGCCTGGACAACGCGACGGCCGCGCGCCTGAACGCCCGGGTGGACGTCGACGGCGAGGAGCCCACCCAGGTCGCGTGGGACTGGCTCCGCGAGGAGGGCCTGATCACCGACTGACGGTCCGCCGACGCCGCCGACACCGCGGGGGACGCCCCGCTGGGGAGCGTCACCCGCCGCGCGGCACGGCGGATCAGGCCGCCGTCAGCGTGCGCGAGTACACCGTCCGGCCGGCGGCGTTGATCAGACGCACCCGGAACTCGCGGCCGTCCTCGGGGATCTCGACGTGGCCGAAGTACTGGTGCTCGCCGGAGCGCGGCGAGCCCATGACCGGCCCGTGCGCCTCGAAGTCCAGGCGAGGGCCGAAGGTGCCGTCCAGTGTGTTCGGGCCGAACGATCCGGCGTTGATGGGGCCGGCCACGAACTCCCAGAACGGCTCGAAGTCGGTGAACGCCGCGCGGTCGGGGGAGTAGTGGTGCGCCGCGCAGTAGTGGACGTCGCCGGTGAGGAACACGACGTTCTTCACGCCGTGGTCCTTGATCGCCTTCAGGAGGCGGGCGATCTCCAGTTCGCGGCTCAGCGGGGCGCCGTCGTCGCCGTTGGACAGGGACTCCTGCCCCGTGCCGTCGGGGACGATCAGGCCCAGCGGCAGGTCGTTGGCGATGACCTTCCACGTGGCGGTCGACGCGCGCAGCCCGCGGATGAGCCACTGCAGCTGCTCCTCGCCCAGGATCGGGGTCTCGTGGGTCTCGAGCCCCGGGGTGTTCTCGCCCTTGTGGGTGCGCATGTCCAGGGCGAACACGTCGAGCGTCGCGCCGCGGGGGATCCTGCGGTAGATGCGGGCGGGCTCGAAGCCGGAGCCGCGGCGCAGGGCCGTGGAGTCGGCGATCGGCATGTACTCCTGCCACGCGCGGCGGGCGCGGGCGGCCAGTGTGTCCACGTCACGGACCTGGGTGTAGCGCGGGTCTTCGAGGACCTCGCCCGGCCACCAGTTGTTGGTCGTCTCGTGGTCGTCCCACTGGGCGATGACGGGGACGTCCGTGTACAGGGCGCGGAGGTTGTCGTCCATCATGTTGTAGCGGTGGCGGCCGCGGAACTCGTTCAGCGTCTCGGCGACCTTGGACGTCTCCTCCGTGACGAGGTTGCGCCAGGTGGGCTCGCCGGCCACCTCGAGGGTCTCCGGGATGGGGTTGTCCGCGTAGATCGTGTCGCCGGAGTGCAGGAAGAAGTCGGGCTGCGTGGCGTGCATCGCCGCGTAGCCGCGCATGCCGCCGATCTCCGGGTTGATGCCGTAGCCCTGCCCCGCGGTGTCCGCGGTCCACACGAAGGACTGGGCGGCGGAGGTCTTCCGGCCGAACCGCGCGCCGGGCGCCGTCGTGAAGCGGGCCACGGCCGACTCGCCCAGGCGGCCGGCCTCGTCCTCGAACGCGTACGTCACCTCGAAGCGGGTGCCGGAGGGCAGCGTGTCCGCGAGGATCTTCGCCGTGTGGTCGGTGGCCCCGTCGACCCAGCCGGAGCGCAGGGTCAGCCCGCGAGAGAAGCGGCCGCGCAGCGCCTTCCCGTCCTCGTCGACCGCGCGCAGCGTGGCGTGCAGGCGCGAACGGCCGGACGAGCGCGCCCACAGCACGGCCGAGTTCGAGGTGACATCGCCGGTGGCGACGCCGGACGGCAGCGTCAGACGGGACGCGACCAGGCCACCGGGGGTGTGGCGGGCCGGACGGGCGGCGGCGGGGCCGGCGAGGGCGGCGGGGGCGAGCACGGCGGCGGACGCCGCGGCGAGCACCGAACGGCGGGAGGCGGAGTGGGACAGGGGTGCGGTGGTCTGCTTCACGGGGCCAGGGTGGGGCACGCAGGCGAGGCGCATGTGGCGGTGGGCTGACCCTCGGGTGAACTTCCGACGCCGGCCCCGGCGGCAGCGGGGTCGACCGGCCCGGGGCCGCTCAGCGCAGGGCGGCGACCGTCCGGACGGCGTCGACGATCGCGTCCGCCGCGGCGTCGAGCAGCGGGGCGTCGGCGTCCGGGCCGAACGTGCAGCGCAGGGCCGTGCGGGCCTCGTCCTCGCTGAGGCCCAGCGCGAGCAGGGCCGGGGACGGCTCGGCGTCGTGGGCCGAGCACGCGGACCCCGCCGAGGCCAGCACGCCCCGGCGGGCCGCCTCCTCCAGCACCGACTCGCCGTTCGCACCGGGCAGCACGAACGAGGCGTGACGCGGCAGCCGACGCGCGGGATGGCCGGTCAGCCGCGCGTCGGGCACGAGCTCCCGGACGCCGTCGAGCACGCGTGCCGCGAACCGGTCCCGCAGCCCGGACCACGCGTCCGCGGCCGCGGCGCGCTCCGCCTCGGCCTCCTCGAAGGCCGCCGCGAACCCGGCGGCACCGGCCACGTTCTGCGTCCCGGACCGCCGGCCCCGCTCCTGGCCGCCACCGGGCACGAGCGGTTCCAGGGCGTGACCCGGGCGCACCCACAGCGCGCCGACCCCCTTGGGCCCGCCCACCTTGTGCCCGGACAGCGCCACGAGATCCGCCCCGAGGGCGCGCACGTCCACCGGGATCTGCCCCGCGGCCTGCACCGCGTCCACGTGCAGCGGCACGCCCGCCTCCCGGGCGACGGCGGCCAGCTCGGCCACCGGCTGCACCGTGCCCACCTCGTTGTGGGCCAGGTGCACGCTGACCAGCGCGGTGTCCGGGCGCAGGCGGGCGGCGAGGTCGTCCGCCGAGGTCAGGCCGTCACGGTCCAGCGCGAGGTGCTCGACCTCGACGCCGTGCAGCCGGGCCAGCTGGTCACAGGACTGCCGCACCGCGCTGTGCTCGATCCCCGTGGTCAGCACGTGGCCCGCCGGGCGTCCGGCGAGGATCCGGGCGCGCACCGTGCCGAGCACGGCGAGCGCGTCGGCCTCCGTGCCGCCTGAGGTGAACACGACCTGCCCGGCCCGGGCGCCGATCGCGCGGGCCACCCGCGCGCGGGCGTCCTCGAGCAGGGCCGCCGCCGCCCGGCCGGCCTCGTGCGCCGAGGACGGGTTGCCGTAGACGCCGGTGAGGGCGGGCCACATCGCCTCCAGCGCGCTGCGCCGGACGGGCGCGGTGGCCGCGTGGTCCAGGTCGAGGGTGGTGCTCATCGGCGCGGCGAGCCCTCCTCGACCACGGCGTCCAGGCCCAGGTCCAGGGACCGGACGGTATGGGTCAGCGCACCCACCGAGATCACGTCCACACCCGTGGCCGCGATCGCCCCGATCGTCTCCAGGCTCACCCCGCCGGAGGCCTCGACGACGGCGCGGCCCGCCACGAGCTCGACGCCGGCCCGCAGCTCGGCCGGCGAGAAGTTGTCCAGCATGATCGTGCCGACCCCTGCGGCGAGCACCGCCGGGATCTGCTCGAGCCGGTCGACCTCCACCTCCACGTGGGTGGTGTGCGGCAGGCGTGCCATCCCGGCGCGCAGGGCCGCGGTGAGGGCCTCGCCCGGGTCACCGGCGCCGCCGAACCCCAGCGCGGCCAGGTGGTTGTCCTTGAGCATCACGGCATCCGAGAGGCTGAAGCGGTGGTTGTGCCCGCCTCCGTCCCGCACCGCCTGCCGCTCGAGCACGCGCAGGCCCGGGGTGGTCTTGCGGGTGTCCACCACCTGCGCGTGCCCGCCGCCGGCGCGCACGGCGGCCACGTGGGCGGCCGTCGTCGTGGCGATCCCGGACAGGCGCTGGACGAGGTTCAGCGCCACGCGCTCGGCGCGCAGCACCGAGCGGGCGGGGCCCGCGACCTCGGCGACGACGGCGCCGGGGGACAGGTCGGCGCCGTCGGCCAGGTGCAGGGTGACGGACACGGCCGGGTCGACGAGCCGGAAGGCGGCCTCGAGGGCGTTCGTGCCGGAGAGCACCCCGGGCTCGCGGGCCACCACGCGCGCGGTGATCCGGGCCTGCTCCGGGACGAAGGCCTCCGAGGAGACGTCACCCCAGGGCGCGTCCTCGGCGAGCGCGGCGGCCACGATCCGCTCCACGTCCGGCTGCGGGGCCGGCGTCGCCGGGGCGCGGTCGGCCGGGGTCACGTCCCGGCCCCGGCGGACTGCGCGGCCGACTGCTTCGGCGCGACGGCCAGCATCCGCTCGAGAGCGGTGCGGGCCGGGTCGGCGACGGACGCGGGCACGGTGATCCGGTTGACCACGCGGCCGGCCACGAGCTCCTCGAGCACCCACGCGAGGTAGCCGGGGTGGATGCGGTACATCGTGGAGCACGGGCAGATCACGGGATCGAGACAGAAGATCGTGTGCTCGGGGTGCTGGGCGGCCAGGCGCTGCACGAGGTTGATCTCGGTGCCGATCGCGAAGGTCGAGCCGGCCGGCGCCGCCTGGATGGCCTTGACGATGAAGTCGGTGGACCCGGAGGAGTCCGCGGCCTCCACCACGGGCAGGGGGCACTCGGGGTGCACGATCACCTGGACGTCCGGGTGCTCGGCGCGGGCCTGCTCGATCTGCGCGACCGTGAAGCGGCGGTGCACCGAGCAGAAGCCGTGCCACAGCAGGACCTTCGCGTCCCGCAGGGCGTCCTCGGAGTTCCCGCCCAGCGGCAGGCGGGGATTCCACGTCGGCATCTGCTCGAGTGGGATCCCCCTGGCGCGGCCCGTGTTCCGGCCCAGGTGCTGGTCCGGGAAGAACAGGACGCGCTGGGCACGCTCGAACGCCCAGTCCAGCACGGCCGAGGCGTTGGAGGACGTGCACACGATGCCGCCGCGCTCGCCGACGAAGCCCTTGAGGGCCGCGGAGGAGTTCATGTAGGTCACGGGCAGCAGGGGCACGCGCCCGTCGTCGTCCGGCTCGGTGCCGTAGACCGCCTCGAGCTGCTCCCACGCGTCCTCGACCGAGTCCAGGTCGGCCATGTCCGCCATGGAGCAGCCGGCGGCGAGGTTGGGCAGGATGACGGCCTGGTCCGGGGTGGAGAGCAGGTCCGCGGTCTCCGCCATGAAGTGCACGCCGCAGAACACGATCGCCTCCGCCTCGGGCCGGCCCTGGGAGGCGCGCGCGAGCTGGAAGGAGTCGCCCACGAAGTCGGCGTGCTGGACGACCTCGTCGCGCTGGTAGAAGTGGCCCAGCACGACGACGCGTTCGCCGAGCGTCTGCCGCGCCGCGCTGATCCGGGCGTGGAGCTCCTCGTCCGAGGCCCGCTGGTACTCCTCGGGGATGCGGCCCTGCACGGGGGCGTCGGCCGGGACGGCGTCGTCCTGCGATGCGCCGGGGCCGTAGGCGGGCAGGCCGGCGTCGAACGCCCAGGGGCCGCGGGTCAGGTCGGGGGAGCACGAGGAGCCGCGCGCGGCGTCCTTGTCGATCAGGGTCAGGGTGCGGGCCACCGAGGCGGTGGTCCCGGTCGGGGTGGTCATGGGTGACTCCTGGGTCGGGGCTGGTGGGTCAGCGGCGGGCGTCCGGCCCGGCGGGATCGGGGTCGGTCCCGGGCCCGGCGGGCCGGTACCGGTAGAGCTTGGGCGGGCGGTGCGGGGTGCCGCCGCGGACCTCGCCGGTCTCCTCGAGGGTCCCGGCGGCGAGGGTGGCGCGGCGGAAGTTGGCGGCGTCGAGGCCGCGGCCGAGGACGGCCTCGTGCACGGCGCGCAGCTCGGCGAGGGTGAAGGAGGGCCCCAGCAGCGCGTGCCCGACGCCGGCTCGCGGCAGGTCCGCGCGCAGGCGCGCCACGGCCGCCGCCAGGATCTGCGCGTGGTCGAACGCCAGCGCGGGCGGCGCGTCGGCCCGGTGCCAGCGCACATGGACCCCGATGGGCAGCCCGGCCACGTCCGGGTCCGGGCTGGACGCCGGGGCGGCGCCGTCGTCGTCCAGGGCGGGGCTGAGCGCCCAGTGGACCACCGTGAGGACGCGTCCGGTGGGGGAACGGTCCACGGCGCCGAACGCCGCCAGCTGCTCGAGGCGACGGACGGGACCGGGCACGCACTCGGCGGCCACGCGTGCGGCGACGTCGGCCAGCTCCTCGTCCGCGCCGAGCCACGCGCCCGGCAGCGCCCACCGGTCCAGGAACGGCTCGCGCATCCGCGGGACGAGGGCGACGCAGAGGCGGGGCACGCCGTGCGGGTCCGGGCGCACGCCGAAGACGGCCGTGGACACGGCCACGCTGACGCGGGCCTCAGCGACCGGCATGGGACCTCCCGGGGCGGACTGGCGGGGCTGTTCTGGTCAGTATGACACTGTTCGCGCCCATCTCAGAGGGTCGAGATGACTGTAAGGCGGGGGAGGCGCCGGCGCGGTCCCGCGCTAGCTGTAGGAGGGCATGACGTTGTTGACTCGGGTCGGTGCCAGTGAGGCCGGAGGAGCGTCTCCGCAGGAGGTATGAGGCCGATGGTAGTTGTAGTGGTTCACCCACACCTGCAGGGCCTCACGCCGAGCTTGCTCTGAGGAGTACGGGCGGGCGTAGAGGACCTCATCGACCATCAGCCGGTTGTACCGTTCGACCTTCCCGTTATGGCGCGGGGTGTATGGGCGGATCCGGTGGTGCCGGCCCCCGAGCGAGACCACCTTCCGGGTGAAGTCCACGGCCCGGTAGTTGTTGCCGTTGTCCGTGATCACCCGGTCCACGGTGATGCCGTGGGCGGCGAAGAACGCCCTCGCCCGGCAGAAGAACCCGATCGTGGTCACCGCCTTCTCGTCCTCCAACGCTTCGGTGTAGGCCAGGCGGGTGTACCCGTCGATCGCCGAGTGCAGGTAGGTGTACCCGACCCGTCGGCCAGGCCCGCGCTTGGCCGCTCGCGCGTTCTCGGAGTCCCGGCCGTGAGCACGCCAGCCTCCCCCGTCAGGGATGCGCCCGATCTTCTTCACGTCCAGGTGCACCATGTGCCCCGGGCCGCGGGCGGTGATCTTCTGGGGTCGTTGGCGCAGGTCTTCTCCGGCCGGGGTCAGGTCCCGTAGGCGGGAGATCCCGAGTCGGTGCAGCCACCGTCCCACGGTACGAAGACACACCTGGTGGCCTTCGGAGGCGAGGTGGTGATGGATGCGCCGTGCGGACCACTTGCGCTCCCGCCGCAGGGCGTGGATCTGGGCGACCAAGACCGGATCGAGCTGGGCAGGTGAACGGTGCGGCCGGCTGGGCAGGTCCTGAAGGCCGGCTTCTCCCTGGGCGCGGTAGCGGGCGACCCAGGTGGCCACCGTGGGCCGGCTCACCCGGAACTCGGCGGCCACGTGTGCCTGCGGGATCCCGTCGTGCAGGTGGCGGTGGACCATCCTGAGACGGCCGGTCGGGGTCAGGGGTGCGTTAGCGTGAGTCATGAGTGGGTCTCTTCTGGCAGGTGGGTGGTGTAGGAACTTCCATCCTGCGGGGCGGGGCCCACTCGTCTCATCTCAGCCGGCGCCTCGTGGCAAGAACCTCATGACCCACAACAGCTAGCCTGAGTCGGGTGAACACGACCGCCGCCGCCTCCGACCCGTCCGACGCCCCCCTGGCCTCCACCCGCATCGGGGAGGGCCCGCGCCGCGTCGCGTTCCTGCACGGCCTCATGGGCCGGGGCCGGAACTTCACCGGCCCGGCCAAGGAGCTGGGCGACGACTTCACGGTGGAGCTGATCGATCTGCCGGACCACGGCGCCTCGCCCTGGACCGACCGGGTGGACTACCGCGAGATCGCGGACCGGGTGGCTGCCCACCTGCGGGGCGGTCTCGCCGCCGACGGGCCGGTCCACCTGCTGGGCCACTCGATGGGCGGCAAGGTCGCCATGGTGCTCGCCCTGCGGCACCCGGAGCTCGTGGACCGGCTGATCGTGGAGGACATCTCCCCGCGGCTCTCACCGCAGGCCACGGACGAGTTCGTGCACCTGCTGGGCACCATGCTGCGCATGGACCTGGACGCGTACGACTCGCGGGCCGAGGCCGACGCGGCCATGGCCGAGCACGTCCACGACGCGCGGGTGCGCGGCTTCCTGCTGCAGAACCTGCGGCGCACGGGCGACCACTTCGCGTGGCAGCCCAATGTGGCCATGCTCTTCGAGCACCTGCGGGAGATCGGCTCGTTCCCGGACCCGGTGGTCCCCGAGGACCCGGAGCGCGTGTTCGACCATCCGGTCCTGTGGCTGGCCGGCGCCGAGTCGGACTACGTCCAGGATGAGGACGTGCCGCGGATGAAGGAGCTGTTCCCGCGCGTCGTGCGCGTGACCGTCCGTGACGCCGGCCACTGGCTGCACGCCGACCAGCCCGAGGCCTTCGTCTCCGCGGTGCGCACCTTCCTCACCGCCGACTGACGGGGCCCGTCGGGAGACGGAGACAGCGCCGAGGCCCGCAGACGCGCCGCCACGTTCCGTGCGTAGCGGCGCGTCTGCGGGCCTCAGCGTCGGGCGCGGGTGGGGGCGGACCCGTCAGCCGCCGCATCAGTGGGCGGGCGCGGCCTTCTTTCCGCGCAGGCGTCCGACGAGCAGGACCACCCCGAGCGCGACCGAGCCCCAGAGCAGGCCCCACACAGCCGATGTCGCGGTGTCCGTGAGCCAGCCGAGGAACGCGCCGGCGGCGTGCGTGACGGGCTCGACGATCCCGTGCTGCACGGCGTAGTAGGGCCACGGCACGCCCAGCGCGTCCAGCTCCACGAGGGCGATGTGGCCGCCCACCCAGAGCATCGCCACGGTGCCGATGACGGTCACCACGCGCAGCACGTGCGGCATGGCCTTGACCAGCCCGGCGCCGAACGAACGGCCGCCGGAGGTCGTGGCGTTCTGGTGCAGGTGCAGGCCGACGTCGTCCATCTTCACGATCAGCCCCACCACCCCGTACACGCCCGCGGTGATGACGACAGCCACCACCGCCAGGACCGCCGCCTGCATCCAGAAGCCCAGGTCGGCCACCTCGTTCATGGAGATGACCATGATCTCCAGGGACAGGATGAAGTCCGTGGTGATGGCCCCGCGCACCACGGTGTCCTCAGCCTCCGGACCCCGCTCGACGGCAGGCTCCTCGTCGTCGGCATGCCCGTGGCCGGCGAGCTTGCCCCACACCTTGTGCGCGCCCTCATAGGACAGGTAGGTGCCGCCGGCCAGCAGCAGCCACGGCAGGATCCAGGGGGCGAGCCAGTCGAGCAGCAGCAGCGCGGGAAGGATGAACACGAGCTTGTTGCGCAGGGAGCCCTTGGTGATCCGCCAGATCATCGGCAGCTCGCGGGCCGCGGCCGCGCCGGCCATGTACTGCGGGGTCACCGCGGCGTCGTCGACCACCACGCCCGCCGCCTTGGCCGCGGCGCGTCCCGCTCCGGCGGCCACGTCGTCCACGCTCGCGGCGGCGAGGCGGGCGAGGGCGGCGACGTCGTCGAGCAGGGCTACGAGTCCGACCATGGTTCCTCCTGGGGTGGGGCCGACGGGCGCGCCGGTGCGCGGGCAGGGCGCAGGTCGAGCATAGCGGCGGGGACGGACACGCACCGGCCCGGTCCCGTGGGGGACCGGGCCGGTGCGTGCGCGGCCGACGAGGCCGCCGGTGGGCTCAGGCGTCGTTCTCGGTGGTCTCCACGGGACGGGAGCCCAGACGGCCGTCGATGCGGAGCAGGCCCGAGCCGTCGTCGCCCACGAGCTCGAGCTGGCCCACGATCTCGGAGACGGTGGACTCCTCCTCGATCTGCTCGTCCAGGAACCAGTTCAGCAGCGGGCGCGAGTTGAGGTCGCCCGCGGACTCGGTGGCCCGGTACAGCTCCCGGATCGCCTCGGAGACCTTCTGCTCGTGCGCGAGCGCGGCCCGGAAGATCTCCAGGGCCGAGATGCCGGCCTGCACGGGCGGGGCCGGGATGGCGCCGATCGTCGGGACGCTGTCCCGGTCGGCGACGTGGTCGATGAACTTGTTCGCGTGGACGATCTCCTCGTCCGCCTGGTGCCGCAGCCACGCGGCCATCCCCGACAGGTCCAGGTCGTCGGCGGCGATCGCGAGCTGGCGGTAGACCATGGACGCCTCGAACTCGAGGGTGATCTGGTCGTCGAACTTCTGCAGCAGGTCTTCGGTGAGCTTCATGACTCGAACTCTAGGCAGGCGGCCGGGGCGCGGTAAAGGCGCGCCGCCCCGTCATCGAGGCGCGACGACGGCGGGCGGCGGGCTCCGCCGGATTCGGCGCCCCGCGGACCCGGCCCTAGGCTGGGCGCCGTGTCCGAGACCCACCGCGCCCGCCCGGGCGTCGACCCCGCGTCGACGCCGCCCTCCGACGTGCCGCGGGGCCCGGGAGGCCGGGACGCGCTCGTGCGCCGCCGCGTGTTCCGGACGCCCCTGCTGCGCCGCGTGGTCTACGCGGTGGTCTTCGAGCTGCTCGCCATCCTCTTCACCACCGGGATCCTGGCGGCGCTCGGCAACGGCGGCGGGCCCTCGCTCGCCGTGGCGGTGGTGTCCTCGACCGTGGCCCTGCTGTGGAACATCGTGTTCAACTCGGTGTTCGAGACCCTCGAACGCCGCCTCGGGATCACGGGCCGACCCTGGTGGGTGCGCGTGGCCCACGCCGTCGGCTTCGAGGGCGGGCTGATCGTGTTCCTCGTGCCCGCGGTGGCGCTGATCCTCGGCATCGGGCTGGGGGAGGCGTTCCTCATCGAGGCCGGCCTGCTCGTGTTCTTCCTCGTCTACGCCGCGGTGTACGCCTACGCGTTCGACTCGGTGTTCGGCCTGCCGGACTCGGCCGCCCGCGCCGAGGCCTGACCCACCGCTCGGAGCAGGCGCGGCTCAGCGGGACGCCGGCAGCCCCAGGAACGCGCGGATCGCCGGCATCTCGCGGCGCACCTGGTCCAGGCCGAGCTCGTGGGCGGCGGCCAGCTTGGCCACGGACCGCTCGCCGTTGGAGATGGGCATGGTCGCGGGCACGAACAGATAGGCCCGTCCCTGCCGCTCCATCTCGAACAGGCGCTCGCGGGTCGCGTTGTACCGGCGCCAGCGCGTGAGCAGGGCGTCCGCGACGGCGGGGTAGCGCCGGAAGGTGCGCTGGTAGAACGAGGGGAACCGCTCGGGCCGCTTCACGTACCCGCGCTCCCGGGTCAGGACCACGAGGACCTTCTCGAACCCCGCGTCCTCCGCCGCGGTCAGCGGGATCCCGCCGTCCACGCCGAGGGCGCCGTCCACGAACACGGTGCCCTCGGCGTGCACGGGGGGCATGAGGACCGGCATCGTGGACGACGCGCGGACGCGGACCATCAGGTCGGTCAGGGTGGTCATGTCGGAGCGGTCCCACCAGCGGGTCTCGCCGCTCGCGGCGTCGAACCCGCCCAGCACGAGCCGGGCGGGGTTCGCGCGGAACGTGGCGAAGTCGTAGGGCAGGTCCGCCTCGGGCAGGCCGGCGTGCTCGTAGATGTATTCGGCGTTGAACAGGCCCTTGCCGCGCAGGAAGCTCAGCCAGTTGCCGAACCGAGGATCGTCGGCGAAGTCCACGAACGAGCGCCGCGCACGGGCCGGGTCGCGGGACAGGTAGTTCACGGCGTTGGACGAGCCCGCCGAGATGCCGGCCACGAAGTCCACGTGGATCCGCTCGCGCAGCAGCTCCGCCACCACGGCCGAGGTGAGCGCGGCGCGCATCCCCCCGCCCTCGAACAGCAGCGCCGTGTCGGTGACGTTGGACGTCATGGGCTCGGTCATGGTCGGTCCCTCCGTGTTCGCCGTCCGCCGAGCAGGGCGCGGGGCGCTCCCGTCCGGCCGCGCCCATCCTAGGCTGTCCCCATGGCGACGACCCACATGAAGAGCACCCCCGTCCACACCGTCGGTGGGCTGCCCCAGGTGGGTGCCCCCGCCCCCGACTTCACCCTCACCGGGGCGGACCTGTCCCCGGTGACCCTGCGGGAGCTGCGCGGCCGTCGCGTGATCCTGAACATCTTCCCGTCCCTGGACACCGGCGTGTGCGCCGCCTCCGTCCGCGAGTTCGACTCCCGCGTCGCGGACCTCGGGGACACCACCGTCGTGGCCGTGTCCGCGGACCTGCCGTTCGCCGCCGCGCGCTTCTGCTCGGTCGAGGGCATCGACCACGTCCGCAGCGGCTCTGTGTTCCGCTCGTCGTTCGGCGACGACTACGGCGTGCGCATGACCGACGGTCCGCTCGAGGGCCTGCTGGCCCGCGCCGTCGTCGTGGTCGATGCCGACGGCGTGGTCCGTCATGCCCAGCTCGTCCCCGAGATCTCCGAGGAGCCGGACTACGAGGCCGCCCTGGCGGCCGCCCGGGGCTGAGCGTGACGCCGCCGGGCTGGCCGCCGCGCGCACGACGCTCGCCCCTGGCGTTCGTCATCGCGCTGTTCGGCGTGCTCGGCGCGCTGGTCCTGGCCGGGGGCCTCACCGCGCTCCTCGCCGGCCGGATGGTCGACGTCGCCGCGGACTCCGCCCCGACCGTGCCCGCCGCCGAGGCCCCCGCCCGGGAGGCGGGCGCGCTCGCGGCGGGCCTGACCCACATCCACGACGGCGTGGCGGTGGACTGGTCCGCATCGGCCCACGACGGATCGTCCCTGGACCCCGGCCAGCCGGTCGCGGACGCCCCGGGCATCCTCCTCGTGGAGACCGCCCTCGGCGCCCGCACCGGCACGGGGACGGGCATGGTGCTCTCCCCGGACGGGCTGGCGGTGACCAACTACCACGTGGTCGAGGACTCCTCGGAGGTGCACGTGGTGGTCGCGGACACCGGCGCGCGGCACACGGCCACGGTGCTCGGGCGCGATGCCGAGCAAGACATCGCGGTGCTCGACGTCGAGGGCGTCTCAGACCTGCCGGTGGCCAGCGTCTCGCTGGACCCGGTGCGGCGCGGGGACCAGGTGGCCGCCGTCGGCAACGGCGGAGGCCAGGGTTATCTGACGGCCGTGCGCGGCACCGTGCTCGGCACGGACCGCTCGATCATGGCCGCGGCCGAGGGCACCGATCAGTACGCGCGCCTGTCCGGCCTGATCCAGACGGACGCGGACGTCGTGCCCGGCTACTCCGGCGGCCCGGTGGTGGACGACGCCGGCCAGGTGGTCGGCGTGACCGTGGCAGCCAGCGACGGGACCACCGCAGACGAGGTGGACGGCTTCGCGATCCCGCTGGAGGTGGCCTTCGACGTGGTGGACCAGGTCCTCTCGGGTGAGGAGACGGACACCGTGAGCATCGGTGCGGACGGCGCCCTGGGCATCATGGTCGGCGCGGATCCCGACGTCGGCGTCGTGGTCATGCAGGTGGACGCGGGCTCCGCCGCCGAGCAGATCGGCCTGGTCGAGGGCGATGTCATCCTCGAGATCGAGGGGCGGACCGTCGGCGACGACGCCTCCCGGATGTCCCGCCTGGTCAACGACCACAACGTGGGGGACCGGATCACCGTCCAGTGGCGCACCGCCGACGGCGAGGTGCGCGAGGCCGAGGCGGTCCTGCAGCCGGCCCTCGTGAACTGACCGGCCCCCCGGCGCTCAGGAGAGCAGGTCCAGTGAGAGGGCCATCGCGGCCACGCCCAGCAGCACGCCGCCCAGCGCCGCGGCGCGGCCCCCGGCCGCCCGGGCGGCGGGCAGCAGCGCGTCGAGGCTCACGGTCACCATCACGCCCGCCACGGCCGCGAAGACGGCGGCCAGGAGCGCGGGTGTGAGGAACGGGGCCAGCAGCAGCCAGCCGATCAGCGCGCCCAGCGGCTCCGCGATCCCCGTGAACGCGGCCCACGCGAAGGCCTTGCGCCGCGATCCGGTGGCCTGCCGCACGGGCACGGCCACGGCCACGCCCTCGGGAACGTTGTGCACGGCCATCGCGACGGCCAGCGCGAGGCCCACCGACGGATCCTGCAGGGTGCCGGCGAAGGTGACGAAGCCCTCCGGCAGATTGTGCAGGCCGATCGCCAGGGCCGTCACCGTGCCCAGGCGCAGCATCCGCCGCCGGTCCAGGCCGGCCGGGTCGTCGACGTCGCCCGGCATCTCCGAGACGGGGTCGGGGACGGCGCGCTCGAGCAGCACGTAGGAGCCTGCGCCGAGGATCAGGGCGGCCACCGCGACGGCGGTCGCCGCGGGGCCGACCGCCCCGCCCAGCCCCTCGACGGCGGCCGGCAGCATCTCCAGGAAGGAGACCGCGAGCATGACGCCCGCGGCGAGGCCGAGGGCGGCCCCCAGCCCGCGGCCCGAGGGCGCGCGTCCGACGATCGCCAGGACGCCGCCCAGCACCGTGGCCAGCCCGGCGAACGTCGTGAGAGCGAGCGCGGTCCAGAACGGGTCCACGGGGGAGGGCCTCCTGACGGGCGGCGGGCGGGGTGCGACCATCCTAGGGACTACAGGAGGAGACCATGACCGAAACCACCACCGGCCCCGGATTCGCCCTGCCCCGGGGCGTCGAGCCGGGCCGCGCCGTCGTCGTGGGCGCCGGACCCAACGGCCTGACCGCCGCCGCCCTGCTGGCCCGCGAGGGCTGGGAGGTGGACGTGTTCGAGCGGGCCCCGGTGCCCGGCGGTGCGTGCGCGTCCGCGCCGGTGCTGGGGGAGGGGACCGTGGTGGACCTCGGGGCGGCGGGCCATCCGTTCGGCGTCGCCAGCCCCGTGTTCCGGGAGCTGGGGCTGACGGACCACGGGCTCGCCTGGCTGCACCCGGCCGTGCCGATGGGACATCCGCTGCCGGACGGGCCGGCCGCCCTCCTGCACCGGGACCTCGAGGCCACCGCCGCGGGTCTCGGCGTCGACGCGCGGGCCTGGCGGGCCGTGCACGGGGCCCTGGTCGACCACGTCGACGAGATCCTGGCGGGCGCGCTCGGCCCGGTGTTGCGACCCCCGCCCCATCCGGTGGCGATGGCCCGCTTCGGCCTGCGCGCCCCGTGGCCGGCCGATCTGCTGGGCCGGGCGATGTTCCGCACGGCGGCCGCCCGTGCCCTGTTCACGGGCTCGGCGGCCCACGCGATCCTGCCCTCGAGCCGGCCCCTGACGGCGGCGTTCGGTGCGCTCTTCGGCGCGCTCGGGATGAGCTCGGGCTGGCCGGTGGCGCGCGGCGGGTCGGGGGCGATCGTCGAGTCGCTCGTGGCGGTGCTGCGGGCGCACGGCGGGCGGCTGCACCTGGGCCACGAGGTCACGGACCTGCGCGCGCTGCCCGCCGCGGACGCCGTCGTGCTGGACCTGACCCCGCGCCAGGTGCTGCGCGTCGCCGGCACGGGCCTGCCGCCGCGATACGCCGCGGCCCTGCGCCGGTGGCGCCCCGGGCCGTCCGTGTCCAAGGTCGACTTCCTGCTCGACGGGCCGATCCCGTGGCGCGACGCCCGGCTCGCGGGCGCGGGGACGGTGCACCTGGGCGGGACCGCCGCCGAGATCCGGCGGGCCGAGGACGACGTCGCGGCCGGCCGGATGCCGACGCGGCCCTTCGTCATGCTCTGTCAGCAGCAGGCGGCGGACCCCTCACGGGCCACCGGGCCCGCCCGGGGGCACACGGTCGTCTGGTCCTACGCCCATGTGCCCCACGGCCACCCCGGCGACGTCCGTCCGCTGATCGAGGCGGAGGTGGAGCGGCACGCACCCGGCTTCCGGGACCGGATCGGGGCCGCGGTCGCGATGCGCCCGGCCGATCTGGAGGCGTGGAACCCGAACCTCGTGGGCGGTGACATCGCGGGGGGATCGCTCGCGGGAGCGCGCGCGCTCCTGCGCCCCACCGCGTCGCCCCGGCCGCACCGGGCGGGTCGGACCGGGCTGTATCTGGCCTCCGCCTCCACCCCGCCGGGCGCCGGCGTCCATGGCATGGGCGGGGCGTGGGCCGTGCGGACTCTGCTGGCGGACCGTCGTCGCTGACCGCGCCGGCGCCACGGACGGGACGGATCCAGATTCGGACTTTCGCGAACCTGAATGTTCCCGCTACAGTGTGCTCCATCTCACGGAACGTCCCGTCTCGACGGAACGGCCCGGGGGTCGTCTCGCACCACCAGGTCCCCACAGGGATGCGGGCGCGCGACGTCCTTGCACCTCTCATGAACGGAAGCACCTTCCATGAAGTACACGAAGCTCTCCGCTGCCGCGGCCCTGGCCGCCGGCTCGGCCCTCATCCTCTCCGCGTGCGCCCCGGGCGGCGGCAATGCAGGCGACTCCAGCAGCAACAGCGCCTCCGGCGCCAGCCAGGGCGGCGACTCGGGCGCCGGCAACGTCATCGAAGGGGACAAGGGTCAGAAGCTCACCGCCGAGGCCTCCGGGCCGGGGAAGGCCGACCTGGGCGACGTCAAGACCCAGGACGGCTCCATCGCGTACTCGGTGGGCGCCGACGACTTCCTGTCCTACAACGGCCTGCAGTCGAACACGTACACCACGTACAACTCGGCCGTCGCGGACCGCATGTTCTCGTCCTTCTGGTACTTCGGCACCGACGGCTCGATCATCCCGGACAAGGACTTCGGCACGTACGAGAAGACCTCGGACGACCCGCTGACCGTGAAGTACACCATCAGCGACGACGCCAAGTGGTCCGACGGCACCCCCGTCACCGCGGGCGACTTCATCGTCCACTGGGCCGCGAACAACGACACGATCAAGGCCGAGGGTGCCGAGACCCCGCTGTTCGACTCGATCTCCTTCGAGCAGGGCAAGTACATCCCGGAGGCGCCCGAGGGCGAGGCCGACGGCAAGGAGTTCACCGTCACCTACCCGGAGCCCTACGCGGACTGGGAGATCCTCATCAGCACCGCGCTGCCGGCGCACATCGTCGCCAAGGAGGCGGGCATGAGCTTCGAGGAGCTCGTCACCGCCGCGAAGGAGAAGGACGTCGAGGCGCTCACCCCGGCGGCCGAGTTCTGGAACGACGGCTGGGACTTCAGCCCCGGCGAGCTGCCGGACGCCTCGCTGGTGCCCTCCATGGGCCCCTACAAGTTCAAGGACGGCGGCTGGCAGGCCGGCCAGTCCATCACCCTTGAGGCCAACCCCGAGTACTGGGGCACCCCGGCGGCCACCAAGGAGCTCGTCCTCCGCTTCGCCGACCCGAAGACCCACGTGCAGGCCCTGCAGAACGGCGACCTCGACGTCATCGAGCCGCAGGCCACCGTGGACACCCTCCAGCAGCTCGAGGGCCTCGGCGAGGACGTCAACGTCCAGACCGGTGACCAGCTGACCTGGGAGCACGTGGACTACAACCGCGGCGAGGGCTCGGTCTTCGCGGACTCCCCGGAGCTGCGCGAGGCCTTCGCCCTCTGCCTGCCCCGCCAGCAGATCGTGGACAACCTGATCAAGCCGATCTACGCGGACGCCCAGGTCATGAACCTGCGCGAGGTCTTCCCCTTCCAGGACAAGTACCAGGAGGTCGTGGACGCGGCCTACCCGAAGGAGATGGACCAGCCGAACATCGAGAAGGCCAAGGAGCTCGTCGAGAAGTCGGGCGTCTCCAAGCCCACGGTCCGCCTCGGCTACCAGGCCGGCAACCAGCGTCGCACCGAGACCGTCGCGCTCATCAAGAGCTCCTGCGACCAGGCCGGCTTCGACGTGCAGGACGCCAACTCGCCGGTGTTCTTCAAGGAGGTCATGCCGGCCGGTGACTACGACGCCGCCCTCTTCGCCTGGGCCGGCTCGGGCCAGAAGGCCTCCGGCGCGAACATCTACCAGTCGGACGGCGCCCAGAACCAGCAGAGCTACAACAACCCCGAGGTGGACGCGGCCTGGGACAAGCTCGCCACCTCGCTGGACGAGAACGAGCAGCTGGAGCAGGTCAAGACCATCGAGAAGCTGCTGTGGGAGGACTTCCAGGCCATCCCGCTGTACGCTCACCCGGGTCTGGTCGGCCACAAGGCCGACGTCGCCAACGTGCGCGACACCGCCGCCCAGTCGGGTGCGCTGTGGAACGTGGAGCAGTGGGTCCGCGTTCAGGAGTGACACCCCGCTGACCTCTGACCCGGCGGTCCGCCTCCCGCGGACCGCCGGCGTCGGGATCGAGGACAGAGCCCGGCCGGGCACCGGCCGGGCTCTGGCCGTGAACCGCGGCGAACCCGCACCCCTCCCTTTCCCTTGCACGCGCACGGAAGGTCACCCCCTGTTGTGCTGAAATTCATCCTCAAGCGCCTCGGCAGCTCCCTCCTGGTGCTGTTCGGCGCGTCGATCCTGCTCTTCTTCCTCGTGGCCCACTCGGGTGACCCCCTCCAGGACCTGCGAGAGTCACAGAACCCCAACCGCGAGACCCTCATCGCCGCCCGCACCGCGTTCATGGGGCTGGACCAGCCCTGGTACGCCCGGTACTGGGACTGGCTCCAGGGCATCGGCGGCTGCGTCACCGGTCAGTGCGACCTCGGCCTCAGCCGAAACGGCCAGTCCGTCGCCGACCTGCTGAGCAACGCCGCGGCCTCCACGCTGCGCCTCGTGGTGCTCGCGACCGTCCTGGCGATCATCATCGGCATCGCGATCGGCATCGTCACCGCGATCCGCCAGTACTCCGGCCTCGACTACGTGGTCACGTTCCTGATCTTCCTCTTCTTCTCGCTGCCCGTGTTCTGGGCGGCCGTGCTCCTGAAGGAGTACATGGGGATCCGGTTCAACGACTGGATCCGCAGCCCCGAGCTGAACTGGCCCCTCCTCATCGGGGTCGCCGTCCTCGCGGGCCTGGTCCTGCAGGCCGTCATGGCGGGCGACCTCAGGCGGCGCGCCTTCACGTTCGGCGCCACCGCCGCGTTCATCCTCCTCGCCGGCTGGGTGCTGTTCGCCGTCGACTTCTGGCGGCATCCGCAGATGGGCCCGGTCGTGCAGCTGGTCATCGGCCTGGCCGCCGCCGTCGGCGCCACCGCGGTGATCTCCGGTCTGCGCAACCGGTCGGTCCTCAAGGCCGCTCTGGTCACGGTCGCGATCGGCCTCGTCGCCTACTACGCCACCTACGGCCTGCTGTGGCGGACGCCGTCCGCACTGCTGCTGGCCGGCCTCGGCGTCATCCTCGTGCTGGTGGCCATCCTGGTGGGCCGGCTGCTCGGCGGCTTCTCCAAGGGCTCGGCCGTGTCTGCCTCGCTGGTGACCGCCCTGATCATGGGCGTGGCGATCGTGGCGGAACACCTGATGAACTACTGGCCGACCTTCCTGAAGGTCAAGCCGCGCCCGATCTCCACGATCGGCTCGGGCACCCCGAACCTGGACGCCCACTTCTGGGTGGTGTTCCTGGACCGCGGTGCGCAGCTTCTGCTGCCCACCATCCTGCTGACCATCATCTCGGTGGCCACGTACTCGCGGTACACGCGCTCTTCCATGCTCGAGGTCTCGCGCCAGGACTACATCCGCACCGCGCGCGCCAAGGGCCTGCCGGAGCGCCAGGTGATCCTGAAGCATGCGTTCCGCAACTCCCTGATCCCCATCACCACGATCATGGCCTTCGACTTCGCCGGCCTGATCGGCGGCGCCGTGATCACGGAGCAGGTGTTCGGCTGGAAGGGGATGGGCGAGCTGTTCGCCACCGGCCTGCGCGACGTGGACCCCATGCCCGTGATGGCGTTCTTCCTCGTGACGGGCACCGCCGCCGTGCTGATGAACCTCGTGGCGGACGTGCTCTACGCCGTCCTCGACCCCCGGATTCGAGTGTGAGCCAGATGACCACCAACAACTCCTCGATGACGGGCGCGCAGCTCGACGAGAAGCAGATCTTCGACCTTGCGGAGGCGGAGGACGCCAAGCTCCGCGCCAAGGCCGGGAAGTCCTACTCCCAGGGCGCCCTGGTCCGCAAGCGGTTCTTCCGCCACAGGGCGGCGATGATCTCCCTGATCGTGCTGGTCTTCATCACGCTGATGGCGTTCTCCTCCATCGGCTTCGCCGGCATCCCCGGCTGGTGGGACAAGTCCTACACGGCCGCGGCCTCCGTGGTGAACGGCGGTCGCCCGACGCTGTCGGTCGTGCCGCAGGCCTTCGGGGGCGAGGGCCTCCGCTGGGGCGAGCACCCCTTCGGCCAGGACACCACGGGCAAGGACTACTTCGCCCTCGTGATGCGCGGGACCCAGCAGTCCATGATCATCGCGGCCATCGTGGGCCTGCTCTCCACCGTGATCGGCGCGATCGTCGGCGCCGTGTCCGGGTACTTCGGCGGCTGGGTCGACTCCCTGCTCATGCGCCTGACCGACCTGATCATCGTCATCCCGCTGCTCGTGCTCGCCGCGGTGCTCGGCCAGATGGCCAGCGGCATGAAGATGGGCATCCTCCCGCTCGCGGTGGTGCTCGGCCTCGTGTCCTGGACGTCCCTGGCCCGCCTCGTGCGCGGAGAGGTCCTGTCCCTGCGCGAGAAGGAGTTCGTGGCGGCCGCCGTCGCCATGGGCGCCAAGCCGGGCCGTCTGATCTTCAAGCACCTGCTGCCCAACACGATCGGCGTGATCGTCGTGAACGCGACGTTCGCGATCGCGGGCGCGGTGCTGCTGGAGACCTCGCTGTCCTTCCTCGGCTTCGGCGTGAAGGCGCCGGACTCGTCCCTGGGCCTGCTCATCTCCGACTACCAGAACGCGTTCACCACCCGTCCGTGGCTGTTCTGGTGGCCCGGCATGATCATCCTCGCGATCGCCCTGTCCGTGAACTTCCTCGGCGACGGCCTGCGCGACGCCTTCGACCCGCGCCAGGGTGGGGGCGCCCACCGCAGGCTCCGCTTCTTCGGCCGCCGCGCGGCCGCCACCGAGGCCGGTGCGACGACGGCGGGCGGTCTGGCCGCGGCCCCGACGGCCGGTCGGATCGAGGCCCCCGTGGAGGAGGCCGGCGGATCCGCACGGATCTCCGACGCGGACGAGGACGGTCAGCGATGAGCGCGAACGACAAGAAAGGCCGATCCATGTTCGGCAAGAAGAACGAGAACGACGTGACCGACGGCGGGCAGGGCTCGCACGCGGCGTCGTCGGCCGACCTCGAGGCGCGCGGCGCCGCCGTGCCCGGGTCCTCCGGCGCCGGCGGCGTGCCTCCGGGCCCCGCGACGAGCGCGATGGGCGTCGTGGCCCGCCACGACGACCTGGGCGGCGAGCCGGTGCTCGCCTTCCGCGACGTGGACGTGAAGTTCGCGACCGAGTTCGGCGAGGTGCACGCGGTCAAGGGTGTGACGTTCGACGTCAAGCCCGGCGAGGTCGTCGCCCTCGTGGGCGAGTCCGGCTCCGGCAAGTCCGTCACGAGCGCCACCGCCATGGGCCTGCTCCCGGGCAATGCGGACGTCACCGGCTCCGTGAAGCTGGCCGGCCGCGAGGTGCTCACCATGACCCCGGGGCAGCTGCGCGGCATCCGCGGCGACGAGGTGGCGATGGTGTTCCAGGAGCCCATGACGGCCCTGAACCCCGTCCTCACCGTGGGAGACCAGCTCACGGAGGCCCTCGAGCTGCACGGCATCGCCTACGGCACCGAGGCGGACAAGCGCGCCGTCGAGCTGCTCACCATGGTGGGCATCCCCGACGCCGCCACCCGCCTCAAGCAGTACCCCCACCAGTTCTCGGGCGGCCAGCGCCAGCGCATCGTCATCGCGATGGCGATCAGCTGCTCGCCGAAGGTGATCATCGCGGACGAGCCCACCACGGCGCTCGACGTGACGGTCCAGGCCGAGATCCTGGAGTTGCTGCGTTCCCTGAAGAACAAGATGAACACCGGCATCCTGCTCATCACGCACAACATGGGCGTGGTGGCGGACATGGCGGACCGCGTGTGCGTGATGCTCCACGGCGAGCTCGTGGAGCAGGGCTCGGTGCACCAGGTGCTCCAGCACGCCCGGCACCCCTACACCCAGAAGCTGCTCTCGGCGGTGCCGCGCCTCGGCGAGCCCCTCGAGGTGGCGGAGCCGGAGCCGGTCACGGCCACGCAGACGCAGGCCCGGTACGCGATCGAGGCGGAGAACCTCCACCTCGAGTACGACCACCGCGGCAAGAAGAACCGCGTGGTCCACGACGTCAGCTTCCAGGTGGCCCCGGGCGAGATCCTGGGCCTGGTGGGCGAGTCCGGCTCGGGCAAGTCCACCATCGCCAAGTCGGTGCTCGGTCTGCTCACCATCGCGGAGGGCTCTCTGCGCATCCAGGGCCACGATCTGGCGACGATGCCCAAGGCCGAGCAGCGCGCCCTACGCAAGAACATCGGCGTGGTCTTCCAGGACCCGGCGGCCTCACTGGACCCGCGGTTCCCGATCGGCGACATTATCACCGAGCCGATGGTCGTGCACAAGGTGGGGGACCGGCGCTCGCGCCTGGCCCGCGCCGAGGAGCTGCTGGATGCGGTGCGTCTGCCGCGCTCCGTGGTGAACCGGTACCCGCACGAGCTCTCCGGCGGTCAGCGCCAGCGCATCTCGATCGCGCGCGCCCTGACCCTGGACCCCCAGGTGCTCATCGCGGACGAGCCGACCTCGGCCCTGGACGTGTCCGTCCAGGCCGCCGTGCTGGACATGTTCGCGGAGCTGCAGCAGCGCTACGAGTTCGCGTGCCTGTTCGTGTCTCACGACCTCGCGGTGGTGGACATGCTGGCCCACAAGGTGCTCGTCCTCAAGGACGGCCGCCAGGTGGAGCAGGGCCCCACGGAGGAGGTGCTCCACCGTCCGAAGGAGGAGTACACCCGTCGCCTCCTGGCGGCGGCGCCCGTGCCGGACCCGGACCAGCAGGCGGAGCGTCGCCAGGAGCGCCGGGAATTCCTCGCCTCCCTCGGCGAGGGCGTCTACTGACCGCTCGGGCCCACCGGCCCGCCTGTCCACGGCGGCCCCTGCGCGTACAATCGCACGGGGGCCGCCGTCGGCGTGTGCCTCCACCCCTTTGATGTCGAACCGGACAGGACGCCCATGACCTCGACCGAAACCCGCCGCTCCGATCTGCGCAACGTGGCCATCGTGGCCCACGTGGACCATGGCAAGACCACGTTGGTGGACGCCATGCTGCGCCAGACCGGTGCCTTCAACACGCACGGCGACGTCGCCGAGCGGGTCATGGACTCCGGGGACCTGGAGAAGGAGAAGGGGATCACGATCCTCGCCAAGAACACCACGGTGTTCTACTCCGGCCCGTCCGCCCCCGAGGGCGAGACCGTCACCATCAACGTGATCGACACCCCCGGCCACGCCGACTTCGGCGGCGAGGTGGAGCGCGGCCTGTCCATGGTGGACGGCGTCGTGCTCCTCGTGGACTCCTCCGAGGGCCCGCTGCCCCAGACCCGCTTCGTGCTCCGCAAGGCCCTCGCGGCCAAGCTGCCCGTGATCCTTGTGGTCAACAAGACGGACCGCCCCGACGCGCGCATCGACGGGGTCGTCTCCGACTCCATGGACCTGCTGCTCGGCCTGGCCTCGGACCTGGCCGAGGAGGACCCGGACCTGGACCTCGACTCGGTGCTGGACGTCCCCGTCGTCTACGCCTCGGGCAAGGCCGGCCGCGCCTCCCTGACCCAGCCCGCCGACGGCGCCCTGCCGGAGGCCGAGGACCTCGAGGCCCTCTTCAACGTGATCATGGAGCACATCCCGGCCCCGTCCTACACCGAGGGCGAGGTCCTCCAGGCGCACGTCACCAACCTGGACGCCTCCCCGTTCCTCGGCCGCCTCGCGCTGCTGCGCATCTTCAACGGCACCCTTCGCAAGGGCCAGCAGGTCGCGTGGGCCCGCCAGGACGGCGCCCTGAAGACCGTGAAGATCACCGAGCTGCTGGCCACCAAGGGCCTCGGGCGCGTGCCCGCGGAGGAGGCCGGCCCGGGCGAGATCGTCGCCGTCGCCGGCATCGAGGACATCATGATCGGTGAGACCCTCACCGACGCGGAGAACCCGAAGCCGCTGCCGCTGATCACGGTGGACGACCCGGCCATCTCCATGACCGTGGGCATCAACACCTCCCCGCTGGCCGGCCGCGTCAAGGGCGCCAAGGTCACGGCCCGCCAGGTGAAGGACCGCCTGGACAAGGAGCTGATCGGCAACGTCTCGCTCAAGGTGCTCCCCACCGAGCGCCCGGATGCGTGGGAGGTGCAGGGCCGCGGCGAGCTCGCCCTGGCCATCCTCGTGGAGCAGATGCGTCGCGAGGGCTTCGAGCTCACCGTGGGCAAGCCGCAGGTGGTCACCCGGACCGTGGACGGCAAGGTCCACGAGCCGATGGAGCGCATGACCATCGACATCCCCGAGGAGTTCATGGGCGCGGTCACGCAGCTCATGGCCGCGCGCAAGGGCCGCATGCAGGAGATGTCCAACCACGGCACGGGCTGGATCCGCATGGAGTTCCTGGTCCCGGCCCGCGGTCTGATCGGGTTCCGCACCCGCTTCCTCACCGAGACCCGCGGCGCAGGCATCGCCTCCTCCTACGCGGCCGGCTACGAGCCGTGGACCGGTGAGATCGAGTACCGCACCAACGGCTCCCTCGTGGCCGACCGGGCGGGCACCGCCACGCCGTTCGCCATGATCAACCTGCAGGAGCGCGGCACCTTCTTCGTGCAGCCGGGCGCTGAGGTGTACGAGGGCATGATCGTGGGCGAGAACTCGCGCGCCGACGACATGGACGTGAACATCACCAAGGAGAAGAAGCTCACCAACATGCGTGCGGCCTCCTCCGAGTCGTTCGAGGGCCTGACGCCCCCGCGCCGGCTCACCCTCGAGGAGTCCCTCGAGTTCGCCCGCGAGGACGAGTGCGTGGAGATCACCCCCGAGGACATCCGCATCCGCAAGGTCGTCCTGGACGCCAATGAGCGCCTGAAGGCCGCGCGCGCCCGCGCCCGTGCCTGAGCGTCCCCGCCGCCGCGCCCGGCCCGCCGACGTGGTGGGCGGGGCGTTGCTCGGCGTCGTCGCCGGCGCGCTCGGCACCGCCGTCCATCTGAACCTGGCCTCCCTGCCGGGCGGCTGGACCCTGCCCTGGGGTGCGGTGCTGGCGCTTGTGCTCGTGGGCTCGACACAGCGCTGGTGGATGGTCCGACGCGCGGGCCGCGGCGGGCGCGCCCTGCCGGCGGGGGCCGCGGTCGTCGCCGGCGCGTTCACCGCCGTCCTGGCCCTGCAGCGCCTGCCGGTGGACGACGCCCTGGGGTTGTCCTGGACGGCCGGCCTGTGGGCGGCGGCGCCGGGCGCCGTCGTCGCCTCCGTGGCCTGGAACGTCGGCCAGCCGGTGCTCGGTATGGTCCTGTTGGCCGCGGGCCGGCGGCTGGACCGCCGACCCGCGGAGGCCGCCGAGGCCGCCACGCGCCCCCGCCGGGCCACTGTGACCGCCCGCGAAACGCGTCCGGGGGAGCGAGTACCCTGGACCGCAGCCCCGCAACCCCGTGCCCAGAGAGAGGTGGACGGTCAGCCATGACCTACGTGATCGCGTTGCCGTGTGTGGACGTCAAGGACAAGGCGTGCATCGACGAATGCCCCGTGGACTGCATCTACGAGGGTGAGCGCATGCTCTACATCCACCCGGACGAATGCGTCGACTGCGGTGCGTGCGAGCCGGTGTGCCCCGTCGAGGCCATCTACTACGAGGACGACACCCCCGAGGAGTGGGCCGAGTACTACAAGGCCAACGTCGAGTTCTTCGACGACCTGGGCTCCCCGGGCGGCGCCGCCAAGCTGGGCATGATCGCCAAGGACCACCCGATCATCTCCGCTCTGCCCCTGCAGAACGCGGACGCCTGAGCCCCATGCTGACGCTGCCGGACTACCCGTGGGACACGCTCACCCCCTACCGTGAGCGTGCCGCCGCCCACCCGGACGGCGTCGCGGACCTGTCCATCGGCACGCCCGTGGATCCGACGCCGGCGCTAATCCGCCGGGCCCTGACCGAGGCCGCCGACGCGCACGGCTACCCGACGACGCACGGCACGGACGACCTGCGCCGCGCGGTCGTCGACTGGTACGCCCGGCGTCGCGGGGTGTCCGGGCTGGACCCGGCGGCCGTGGTGCCCACGGTCGGGTCCAAGGAGTTCATCGCGTGGCTGCCCACGCTGCTCGGGCTGGGCGCAGGCGACGTCGTCGTCCACCCCGAGGCCGCCTACCCCACCTATGCGGTGGGCGCGCTGCTGGCCGGGGCGGAGGCCGTGGCCGCGGACGACCTCGACGCGCTGGCGCCCGAGGTGCGGGAGCGGGTGCGCCTCGTGTGGACCAACTCGCCGGCCAACCCCACCGGCGCCGTGCTGGACGCGGCGGCGCTGCGCCGCACGGTGGACGCCGCCCGTGACGTGGGCGCCGTGGTGTGCGGGGACGAGTGCTACGCCGAGCTCGGCTGGGACGCGTGGGACGGGGCCGTCGTGCCCTGCATCCTGTCCGACGAGGTCTCCGGTGGCGACCTGACGGGCCTGCTGAGCGTCTACTCGCTGTCCAAGCAGTCCAACCTCGCCGGCTACCGCGCCGCGTTCGCCGCGGGGGATCCGCAGCTCGTGGCGACCCTGATCAACACCCGCAAGCACGCGGGCATGATCGTGCCCGCCCCGGTGCAGCACGCGATGGCCGTGGCCCTGGCCGACGACGCACACGTGGCGGAGCAGAAGGACCGCTACCGCCGCCGTCGGGACGCGCTGCGCACCGCGCTGGAGGCCTCCGGCCACACGGTGGACCACTCCGAGGCGGGGCTGTACCTGTGGACCCGGCGGGCGGACCTGGACCCGGCCGACGCCACGGCGCAGGACTCGTGGGACCTGCTGGGCGACCTGGCGGACCTGGGCATCATCGCCGGGCCCGGCGTGTTCTACGGTGCCGGCGGCGACGGCTACGTCCGCGTGGCGATCACCGCCACGGACGAGGCGGTCGCCCGGGCCGCGGCGAGACTCACGGCCCGCGGGCCGCGGACCGGCTGAGCCGGGGTCGGGGGCCGTCGTCGGGGGAAGCGACCGCGCGTCCCGGGCCGGTCCTTGATAGTTTGGAGCAGAGTCGTCCCCGCGTGGGCGCGCCCACATGGGCGTGCGAACCCGGGCCATCGAGAAGACAAGACGAGGGAGCACACCCGTGACCCATCACGAGTCCGTCCGGCTGACCGTCGGCGAGCAGAGCCTGGACCTGGGCGTCGAGCACGCCACAGAGGGCAACAACGGCATCAACATCGCCCCGCTCCTGAAGGAGACCGGCGACGTCACCTACGACCCGGGCTTCATGAACACGGCGAACGCCAAGTCGGCCGTCACGTTCATCGACGGCGACCAGGGCATCCTGCGCTACCGCGGCTACGCCATCGAGGACCTCGCCGAGCACTCCTCGTTCATGGAGGTGGCCTACCTGCTGATCTACGGTGAGCTGCCCGAGTCCAAGGAGACCCTGGAGGCCTGGGAGACCAACATCCTGCGCCACAACATGGTGCACGAGGACCTCAAGCTGTTCTTCAACGGCTTCCCGCGGGACGCGCACCCCATGCCGGTGCTGTCCTCCTCCGTGTCCGGGCTGTCCACGTTCTACCCGGACTCCCTGGACCCGCACGATCCGGAGCAGGTCCACATCTCCACCGTGCGTCTGCTGGGCAAGCTGCCGGTGCTGGCCTCCTACGCGTTCAAGAAGTCGCTGGGCCAGCCGTTCATGTACCCGCACAACTCGCTGAACTACGTGGAGAACTTCCTCCGCCTGTGCTTCGGCGTGCCGGCCGAGGAATACGACATCGACCCGGACGTGGTCAAGGCCCTCGACCTGCTGCTCATGCTGCACGCGGACCACGAGCAGAACGCCTCCACCTCGACGGTGCGCCTGGTCGGCTCCACCCAGGCCAACCTGTTCGCCTCGGTGTCCGCCGGCATCAACGCCCTCTACGGCCCGCTGCACGGTGGCGCCAACGAGGCCGTGCTGAACATGCTCCGGAAGATCAAGTCGGAGGGCATCACGCCCGAGGACTTCATGGAGAAGGTGAAGAACAAGGAGGACGGCGTCCGTCTGATGGGCTTCGGGCACCGCGTGTACAAGAACTACGACCCGCGGGCCAAGATCATCAAGAAGACCGCCGAGGACATCCTGGGCAAGATGGGCGGCAACGACGAGCTGCTGGAGATCGCCCAGCGTCTCGAGGAGAAGGCCCTCGCCGACGACTACTTCGTGGAGCGCAAGCTCTACCCGAACGTCGACTTCTACACCGGCGTGATCTACAAGGCCATGGGCTTCCCGGAGAAGATGTTCACCGTCCTCTTCGCCCTGGGCCGCCTGCCCGGCTGGATCGCCCAGTGGCGCGAGCTCATGGAGGACCCGGCCACCAAGATCGGCCGCCCGCGCCAGATCTACGTGGGCGAGCAGCTGCGCCAGTACCCGCAGCGCTGACCCGGGGGCGCTGACCCTGCGTTTGGGGGCGGTTTCGGGTGGTATTCCGACGGAATACCACCCGAAACCGCCCCCAATGCGTTCGCCGGAGCGTCTTCATGTCGAGGCGGAGGGGCCGAGGCGGCGTCGGACCACCGCGACGACGCCACGGAAGTCCTCGCGCCCATCCGCCCAGGTGACGCGGAGCGTCGTCCAGCCGCGCGCCTGGCCGTAGCGGTCCCGGCGGGCGTCGCGCGCCTGCTGCTCCCGCGTGCGGTGCCCGGCACCGTCGTACTGCAGGGCCAGGCGCACGTGGCGGTAGGCGAGGTCGGCCACGGGGGAGAAGGGGTCCTCGGGTTCGAGCGCGGCCTGCAGCCCCGGCTCCGGCAGCCCGCCGGCCACGAGGGCGAGGCGCAGGCGGGTCTCGGGCGGCGAGTCCGCCCCGACGCGAACGGAATCCAGCGCCTCCCGGGCGGCCGGGCGGCCGTGGAAGCGTCCGGACGCGTGCAGCGCCGACCGCAGCGCGGCGATCGTGGTGGCCGGATCCGTCCGGCCCGCGGGCGTCCACGGGTGCCGGACGGCGTGGTCCCCGGCGGCCACGAGGTCCTCGAACGTCCACGGGGGAGTCAGGGAGCACAGGTCCAGCCAGGTGCGATCGACCGTGGTGACGCGCAGGCCGTGCACGTGCGTGACGAACTCGGGCGCCAGCGGCCGCCGGTGGTCCATCAGACCAGCCCGCCGGACGCGTCGTGTCCCCCGGGCCACGGTGAGGTGAACCGGCGGGTCGACGTCGAGCTCGCCGGTCGCCGGGTCGCGCCGCCGCCAGGCACGCGCGGGCATCGGTAGACCGTGCAGGTGGGCCGCGGTCTCGTGGGAGAGGACGGCATCCGGGCGTCGGCGCAGAAGCGCGGCGAGGTGATCGGGGGAGAAGCCGTGCCCGGGCTCGGGCAGGCCCAGGTCGGCCCATCCCGTGCCAGGGTGCGCCCGCTGCCGGTGGATGCCCTGCCCCACCCGCTCCAGGTCCGACCGGCGGGCGCGGTCGGGCGGCAGTCCCAGTCGGGCCAGGTCCGTGGCCAACAGGACGGCGGGCTGGTCGGGCGGCAGAGGAGTCACGACGCGCGGCATGCACCCATCGGACGACACCGGCGGGGCGCCCGGGGCGAGGTGGACGTGGCACGGGGACGACGCGCGGGGCGAGCGCCGCTGTGCAGGAGCCGGCGGCCCGCGCCGCGTGCCGCCGTCGTCGCCCCGCCCCCGGACCGCCGTGGAGCTCCGGGGGCGATAGTGGGCGTTATCCCGGCGGGATACCACCGGAAATCGCCCCCCAACGCGGCGGGGAACGGGGAGGGGAGGGAAGAGCCGCGGGCCTGGCGCGACGGGTCAGTTCGCGTGCAGCGCAGCGTTCAGTTCGACGGTCCGGCCGGCGCGGGGGAGGGCCTCGACCCGGCCCGTGGTGGAGTTGCGGCGGAACAGCAGGTTCGGCACGCCGGAGAGGTCCACGGCCTTCACGGTCCGCGCCGCCTCGCCGTCCTGGAGCACGCTCACGCGCGTGCCCGCGGTGACGTACAGACCGGCCTCGACCACGCAGTCGTCGCCGACGGAGATGCCCACGCCGGAGTTCGCGCCGAGCAGCACGTGCTCGCCGATCACGATCCGCTGGGTGCCGCCGCCGGAGAGCGTGCCCATGATGGACGCGCCGCCTCCGACGTCGGACCCGTCGCCCACCACGACGCCGGCCGAGATCCGGCCCTCCACCATCGAGTGCCCCAGGGTGCCCGCGTTGAAGTTGACGAAGCCCTCGTGCATCACGGTCGTCCCCTCGGCCAGGTGGGCGCCCAGGCGCACCCGGTCCGCGTCGCCGATGCGCACCCCGGAGGGCACGACGTAGTCCGTCATGCGCGGGAACTTGTCCACGCCGTACACCTGCACGGCGCCGCGGGCACGCAGCCTCGCCCGCGTCAGCTCGAAGTCGGCGACCGCGCAGGGTCCGTGGTTCGTCCACACCACGTTGGTGAGCAGCCCGAAGACGCCGTCGAGGTTGAGCTCGTTCGGCCGCGCCAGGCGGTGCGAGAGGGCGTGCAGGCGCAGCCACGCGTCCGCGGTGGAGGCCGGGGCGGCGTCCAGGTCGACTTCCAGCTCGACGACGGCCTGCGTGGTCCCGCGGTCCGCGTCGTCCGCGGCGAGGGCGCGCAGGGTGTCGCGCAGCGAGGCGTCCGCAGCGGAGAGCGGGCCGGCCACGGGGGCGGGGAACCACACGTCCAGAACGGCGCCGTCGGCGGCCGTGGTGGCCAGGCCGTGGCCGGAGACGAGACGGGGGGAGGGCTGCTGTGCAGCGGTCTGGGTCATGCGCCTCAGCCTACTGAGTGGCGGTGGCACGCTGCAGGGCGGTGGGAGGCGCGTCCGTAGACTGGACACATGAGTCTCACCCCCGTGCCCCTGCCCGACCTCGCCGATCCGGACCTCGACGTCGCGGCGCTCACCGCCACCCTGCTGGACGTGCGCTCCGTCTCGGGGGAGGAGGGGCCGCTGGCCGACGCCGTCGAGCAGGCCCTGCGCGCCCTCGGCGGCCTCGAGGTGCGGCGGTTCGGGGACGCCGTCGTCGCCCGCACCGCTCTGGGGCGGCCGACCCGCGTGATCCTCGCCGGGCACCTGGACACGGTGCCCCTGCCCACCGTGCCGGGCTCGCGCGGGACCGTGCCCTCGGCGTGGGACGGGGACGTGCTGTACGGCCGCGGGGCCGTGGACATGAAGTCCGGCGTCGCCGTGCAGCTGGCCCTGGCCGGCCGCTTCGGCCGCGCGGACGGCCCGACCCCCGTGCACGACGTCACGTGGGTGTTCTACGACCACGAGGAGGTCTCCTCGGACCTGTCGGGCCTCGCCCGCGTGGCCCGCCAGGCCCCCGAGCTGCTGGAGGGCGACTTCGCGGTGCTGCTCGAGCCGACCGACGGCGTCGTGGAGGGCGGCTGCAACGGCACGTGCCGGTACCGCGTCACCTTCTCCGGTGTCGCGGCGCACTCGGGCCGCGCCTGGCGCGGCGACAACGCGATCCACAAGCTGGCCCCCGTGCTCACCGCCCTGGCGGCGTACGAGCCGGCCACGGTCACGGTGGAGGGCCTGGAGTACCGCGAGGGGCTGCACGCGATCCGCGTGGCCGGCGGCGTCGCGGGCAACGTCATCCCGGACGAGGCGTCCGTGGACCTGAACTACCGGTTCGCTCCGGACAAGACCCTCGACCAGGCCCACGCGCACGTGCGCGCGGTGCTGGAGGGGGCCGGCGTGGACTGGGACGCCCAGGTGCGGATCGACGACGCCTCGCCCGCCGCCCGCCCCGGTCTGGACCGGCCGGCCGCCGCCGCGTTCGTCGCCGCCGTCGGGGGAGAGCCCCAGCCCAAGTACGGGTGGACGGACGTGGCCCGGTTCTCCCAGCTGGGCGTGCCCGCGGTCAACTTCGGCCCCGGCGACGCCCTCCTGGCCCACACGGACGACGAGCACGTGCCCCGCGAGGCGGTCCACGCGTGCCTCGCGGCGCTCACGGCCTGGCTGGCCGGCTGACCCGACGACGTCGGCCGGTGCCAGCCGCCCGACCTGCGGGCCCGCCTCGCCCGCCGCCCGGTCAGCCCGCCGTGTCCGTGGGCGCCCCGACGCGCGGGGTCGTGGGGGCGCTGGCGTCGCCAGCCGTCCGCGACGACAGCCGCCGCGAGAGCCGGGTGGCCGCCCAGGTGAGGAGGAAGTTGATCACGATGAAGATCATCGCGGCCACCACGAGGGACTGCAGGATGTTGCCGTTGCCGGAGCCGAGCTGGCGGGCGTACTGCAGGAGTTCGAAGAAGCCGATGAGGTAGCCCAGCGCCGAGTCCTTGAGGATCACCACGAACTGGCTCAGCAGCGACGGCAGCATGGCGATGAGGGCCTGAGGCACCTCCACGAGCCGCAGGGACTGCATGCTCGTCATGCCCACCGCCGCGGCCGCCTCGCGCTGGCCGCGCGGCAGCGAGCGCACCCCGGAGCGCACCAGCTCCGCGATCACAGACCCGTTGTACAGGGTCAGCGCCGCGATCACCGCGTAGTACGGGCCGTCCTGGGGCTGGATCGCCCCGGTGCGCGCGACCTGTGCGAACAGCTGGTAGAAGAACACCATCATCACGAGCACCGGCACGGCCCGGAAGAACTCCACGACGACGGCGGCCAGCCAGCGCACCGGGCCGACCGGGGCCAGCCGCAGGAAGCCGAACACCAGGCCGAACACCACGGAGGAGACCACGGCGATGCCCGCGGACTGCAGGGTGAACTGCAGGCCCGGCAGGTAATAGTTCCGCCACGCGTTGCCGTCGACGGCGGCCAGCCAGCGGCGGCCGGAGAGCTGGCCGGTGGCGTTCATCTGGATCAGCACGAGCACCGCCACGACCAACACCGCGGCGAGGGAGACGAGGTTGGCGAGGAGGATCCGCCGGCGGGCGATCGGACCCGGGGCGTCGAAGAGGACGGAGGCCTGGGCACTCATCGGGCCACCGCCCACTTCTCCGAGGCCCACGTGGTCAGCAGGCCGATGGGGATGACGATCAGGCAGAAGCCGATCGCGAAGGTCAGGAAGATCGCCACCATCACGTCCGGGCTGAACTCGATCATGCGCTTCATCAGGCCCGAGGCCTCCGCCACCGACGCCGCGGCGGCGACGGTGGTGTTCTTGGTCAGCGCGATCACGGTGTTGCCCAGCGGGGTGATGGCCCCGCGCAGCGCCTGGGGCAGGATCACGTGGCGGGCCGCGGGCAGGAAGCCCAGGCCGATGGAGCGGGCGGCCTCGGCCTGCCCGAGCGGGACGGTGTTGACGCCGGAGCGGATCGCCTCGCACATGAACGCCGCGTGGTAGAGCGAGAGGGCGATCACGGCGTAGATGAAGAAGTTCAGCGTGAAGTCGGACGAGAAGCTGATCTTCAGCTGTCCCCAGACGGCGAGCACGCCGAGCAGCATGATGATCGTGAGCGGGGTGTTGCGGACCACGTTGACGTAGCCGGCGCCGAGGGCGCGCAGCGAGGGGACGGGCGAGATGCGGAACAGGGCGAGCACCACGCCGAGGACGAACGAGCCGAGGGTCGCGAGGAACGCGAGCCTGATGTTCGTCCAGAACGCGAGCGGGATGTCCGCGCCGTAGTCCGCGAGGAGCGAGGAGATCGATTCCATGAGTTCTCCGAGGGTCGGGACAAGGCTGACGGGCAGGGGAGCCGCCGGGCGGGCCGAGGGTGACGGTTCAGGTCACGTCCCAGGCCCACCCGGCGGCGCAGGTCGTCAGGCGCAGGGCTCGAACTCGGCGTCCTCGCCGGAGTTCAGCGTCTCGTCGTAGGTGTAGCCCGTGCCCTCGGTGTTGGACTCGAGGGCCTTCTCCCACTCGCCGGAGTCCTTCATCTCCTTGATGGCTTCGTTGATGTCCTCGCACCGCTCCGAGTCCTTCGGCAGACCGACGCCGTAGCGCTCCGTGGTGAAGGTGTTGCCGACGACCTTGAACTTGCCCTTGTTGGCGTCGGCGGCGGCCAAGCCCGCGAGGATGATGTCGTCCGTGGTCACGGCGTCCACCTGGCCGGACTCGAGGTAGGTCACGCATTCGGCGTAGCCGCCCTGCTCCACCAGGTTCACGCCGGAGGCGAACTGGTCCTTGATCTTCTGGGCCGAGGTGGAGCCGGTGACGGAGCAGAGGTTCTTCCCCTCGAGGGACTCGGGGCCGGTGATCGCGGTGTCGTCCGCGCGGACCAGCAGGTCCTGGCCGGCCACGAAGTACGGGCCCGCGAAGTCGACGCGCTCCTTGCGGGCGTCCGTGATGGAGTACGTCGCGAAGATCATGTCGACCTCGCCGTTCTCCAGGGCGTTCTCCCGGTTCGCGGACGGGGTCTGGACCCACTCGATGTCCTTCTCGGCCACGCCGAGCTTGTCCGCCACGTAGCGGGCCACGTCCGTGTCGAAGCCGGTGGGCTGGGCCGAGCCCTCGCGGTAGCCCAGGCCCGGCTGGTCGAACTTGATGCCGATGCGCAGGCGCTCGCCGGAGCCGGACGACGTCGACTCGCCGGCCGAAGACGAGCCGGCGGCGTCGCCACCGCCGCCCTGCGACGAGGAGGGGGCGCAGGCGGTGAGGGACAGGGCGGCCGCGGCGGTGACGGCGGACAGGGTCAGGAGCTTCGTGCGGAGCATGGTGCTCTCCTCTGGTTCGGTGCGGTGGGGGCGACGGGGGACGGGGTCAGTGCGCGAGGATCTTGCCCAGGAAGTCCTGGGCGCGCTCGTGCCGGGGGTTCGTGAAGAAGGTGTCGGGGTCGGTGTCCTCGAGGATGGCGCCGTCGGCCATGAAGACCACGCGGTCCCCGGCCTTGCGGGCGAAGCCCATCTCATGGGTGACCACGACCATGGTCATGCCCCCCTCGGCGAGCTGGACCATGACGTCGAGGACCTCCTGCACCATCTCGGGATCGAGGGCGGAGGTCGGCTCGTCGAAGAGCAGGGCCTTCGGCTCCATCGCCAGGGCACGGGCGATGGCCACGCGCTGCTGCTGCCCGCCGGAGAGCTGGGCCGGCATCTTCCTGGCCTGGGCGGCCACGCCCACGCGCTCGAGCAGCTCCATCGCGTGCCGCTCGGCGTCTGCCCGGCGCTTGCCCTTCACCTTGATGGGCCCGAGGGTGACGTTCTCCAGGATCGACTTGTGTGCGAAGAGGTTGAACGACTGGAAGACCATGCCGATCTCGGCGCGCAGTTGGGCGAGCTGCTTGCCCTCGGTGGGGAGCGGCCGCCCGTCGATCAGGATGCGGCCGCCGTCGTCGTCGATGGTCTCGAGCCGATTGATCGTGCGGCACAGCGTCGACTTGCCGGAGCCCGACGGGCCGAGGACGATCGCCACCTGGCCGCGCGGGATCCGCAGGTCGATCTGTCGGAGGGCGTGGAAGTCGCCGAAGTGCTTGTTGACGCCCTCGAGGACGATCAGGTCGTCGCCTGCGGCACCGCGACGGCGCCGCGTGCCGGCCTCGTCGAGGAGGTGGGCGCCGTGGGGCTGCTCAGGCGTGATCTGCGTCATGCCAATGGAATATAGCGCACGCCACACCCGGCGGGGTGCGCCGTGCGACGCCGGCCCTGGCGGCCCGCCGGCTCGTTAGGCTGACGCCATGGCCCCACATGAGCACCCCTCGGGCGGCGACGTCGCCGCCGCGCCCCAGCGCGTCCGCCGCGGCGGGCAGGTCCTGCGCGGGGAGGCGGCGCACACCCCCACGTTCGACCAGCTCCTCCTCGACGGCCGGCGGCCCGGCGACGCGGCACGCCCCGCCGCCGACGTCACCTCGACGACGTCCGAGGCCTGGCGTGTCCTGCGCATCCAGGCGGAGTTCGTGGAGGGCTTCGGCACCCTCGCGAGGCTGGGTCCCGCGGTCTCCGTGTTCGGCTCGGCGCGCACGCCCGAGGGCAGCGCCGAGTACGCCCTGGCCCACGAGGTCGGGAGCCGCTTGGCCCAGGCCGGGTACACGGTCATCACCGGCGGGGGGCCCGGCACCATGGCGGCCGCCAACCGGGGCGCCCACGAGGCCGGTGGAGAGTCCGTGGGCCTGGGCATCGAGCTGCCGTTCGAGACCGGCCTGAACCCCTGGGTGCACGTGGGCGTGGACTTCCGCTACTTCTTCGTCCGTAAGGTCATGTTCCTCAAGTACGCGCAGGGGTTCATCGTGCTGCCCGGCGGCCTCGGCACCCTGGACGAGCTCTTCGAGGCCCTCACCCTCGTGCAGACCGGCACCGTCACCCGCTTCCCCGTGGTCCTCGTGGACCGCGGCTTCTGGAGCCCGCTTGTGGACTGGATCCGCGGCACGCTCGTGGAGCGCGGCATGATCTCGCCCGAGGACCCGGACCTGTTCCACCTCGTGGACACGGCCGAGGAGGCCGTCGCGTGCGTGCTCCGCTCGGCGGGGAGGGCCGACGCGTGAGCGGGCCGCAGTGGATCGTCCTGGTGGCCGTGCTCGTCGTCGTGCTGGCGGCCCTGGCCGCCGCCCTCGCGGGCCGGCTCACGCTCCGGGCCGACGACCCGGCCGGGCGGACGCCGGGGCACCCCGTGCTGCTGCCGGAGCGGCCGCGCGCGGCGGATGTCGACCTGCTGCGGTTGGCCGTCGCGGTGCCCGGCTACCAGCGGGACCAGGTGGACGCCGTCCTGCTGCGGCTGCGGGACGCCCTGGCGCAGCGCGAGGACGAGGTGACCGCCCTGCGGGCCCGGGTGGCCGAGCTCGAGGCCGCCGACCCGTCCCGGAGCGATCCGGCGGGGCGTGCCTGAGTCGCGGGCCGGGCTCGGTGCGGGCCATCGTTTGGCGCGAGCACGCGGAATCCGCGATAATGGTGATGTGACCGGCCTCGCGCACGCTCGCGTGCGGGGGCGCCGGAGGCGTCCGGACAGTGCCCGCTCCCGCGGTCACCGGACGCCGTGACGGGAACATCATCCAGAAGGGAAGTCGCAATGGCCGCCATGAAGCCCCGCACCGGGGACGGTCCCATGGAAGTGACCAAGGAGGGGCGCAGCCTGATCATGCGCGTGCCGATCGACGGCGGCGGCCGTCTCGTGCTGGAGATCAACGCGGACGAGGCCCGCGAGCTCAAGGAGTGCCTCGAGGGCGTCATCCAGGCCTGAGCCCTGACCCCTTCGACGCGGACGCCCCGCGCACCGTCACGGTGCGCGGGGCGTCCGCATCCGCGTCCCCGCCGCGGATCAGCGGCGCACCGCGATCAGCACGCCCGTGCCGGAGGGGACGACGGCGGACAGCCAGTGCTCGTCCTCCCGGATGAGGCGGTCCACCGCCCGGGCGGACACGGTGGACTCGTCGCGCACGGCGGGCCGGGGAACGCGGTCGCCGTCGAGGGCGTCCACCACGACGAGCACGCCGCCGGGGGCGAGCATGCGCGCGGCCTGCTCGACGTCGAACTGACGTGCGGCCGGGTCCCCGTCCACCAGGACCATCTCATAGGCGCCGCTCGTGAGCCGGGGGAGGACGAGCCGGGAGCGCCCCGTGATCATGCGGGTGCGGCTCGTGGGCAGGCGGGCCTCCGAGAACGCCTCGCGGGCCGCGCGCTGTGCCTCCGCGTCCGGGTCCACGGTGGTGAGGACCGTGCGCTCGGGCAGACCGCGCATCAGGGCGAGACCCGAGACGCCGGCGCCCGTGCCCACCTCCACGACCGCCGCGGGGGCACGCGTGGCCGCCAGCACCGTCAACAGGGCCGCCGTCCCCTCACTCACCGGCGGCACCTCCAGCTCGGCGGCGCGCTCGCGGGCGCGCAGGACGACGTCGTCTTCGGTGGCCCGGCTCTCCGACCAGGCCCAGGACGCGTGCTTGTCGGTGGGCTGGGGCTGCAGGGCGCTCATGGGTGACTCCGGGACGACGACGGCGGGACCTCGCCCGCGGCACGGGCGACGCGGGCCAGTGTACGGGTCGGCACGCGGCCGCGACCCAGAGTTCTCCCAGGAGGCGGGCCGATGATGGGAGATGGCACGAACCGGCTCCCGCCATGTGGGAGGCCGTTCGCCGGGCCGAGGACGCGAGGACCGAGGAGGTGGCCGCATGGGACGTCGACACACCCAGCGCCACATGGACGCCTACCTCGAGGGCGCCCTCCCCGCCGCGTCCCGGGCGCGCATCGCCCGCCACCTGGACCGCTGCCCCGAGTGCCGCGCCACGGTCCAGGCCCGGGCCCGCGTGCTCGACGCCGCCCGCACGGTGCACCAGCGTCCGGCGGGCGCCGTCGTCGCCCCGGTGCTGCGCGCCCGCGGCGTCTCCGGCCGCCTCGTGGTGGGGCTGCTCACCTTCGTCGTCCTGCTCGGCGGGCTGTTCACCGCGGTCTGGGTGGCCGGCGCGCCCCGCGCCACGGCCGTGCGCACGGCCCCGACCCCGACGGACACCGTCGCCCTGCCGGCAGCCGGGACCGCGTCGACGGACCGGCGCGGAACCGTCGCGGAGCTGCGGGGTCAGGGCTGGACGGTGCCCTCCCTCGTGGGGGCCGGCCTGGAGCCGCTCACCGTGGACACCGCCCAGACGGCCGAGGACGTGGAGGTCGTCGTCGGCTGGGGTCGGGACGAGCCGACCGTGACCGTCCGCGAGTGCCGACCCCGGATCGTGGGAGCCGCCCCGGAGGGCTGTGCCTCGACCGCGCCCCTGAGCACGGGGGCGCAGGAGCGTCGACTGGCCGGCGGCGGCGTCTACCGGATCGTCCCGGCGGGGGGCGAGGACGGCTGGACGGCCGAGCTGACCACGCCGCAGGCCGCCTACCGCGTGGAGGCCACCCTGCCGGACGAGCGCGCGGACGCGGTCCTCACCCACCTGCTGGTCTCCGAGCGGGCACGGGTGCTCGAGCTGGGCGGCGGAGACGCCGTCGAGGAGCGCCTCGAGCGAGGCCTCGAACGCATCGCGGACGCCGTGCCGCGCCCCCGCGGCTGAGCCGCCCCGCCCCCGCGGCTCCGGGCTGTGGGGCGGTGCCGCTCTAGTAGAGTTCGGAGGGTGTTAGGTATCAACGGCAGCGAGTTCATCATCTTGGCGGTGCTCGCGATCGTCATCCTCGGGCCGGAGAAGCTCCCCGAGTACACGCGCGCCTTCACCGACTGGCTGCGCGTCATGCGCGACAAGGCCGAGGGTGCCAAGGCGCAGTTCAAGGAGGAGACCGGCACGGACTTCGACGAGGTGGACTGGCGCAAGTACGACCCCCGCCAGTACGACCCGCGCCGCATCATCCGCGACGCGCTCCGCGAGCCCGCCGACGGCTCGTCCACGCCCGCGTCCCGGGCGGCGCAGGCGACGGGCATCAGCGCCGAGGACGTGCACGGCGGCCTCACCCACCAGGACCTGGCGGACATGGATCCGCGCACGCTCTTCCGCCGCCCCGCCGGGGGCGGCAGCACCGCCGCCGCGGAGTCCGTCGCCGCCGCACAGACTCGGTCCACCGCGCCCGCCGCGGGGGCGGCCGCCGTGGGCGGTGCCGCCGCAGCCCTGATGGCCTCCGGCCGCGCCGAGGCCCTCGCAGAGGAGCGTCCTGCCGCCGTCGAGACCGAACCGGACCCCCTCGAGCTGCTCGGGCTGGCGCCCGCCCCCTTCGACGTCGACGCGACCTGACGCCGTCGCGCGCGTCGGGTGCCCCGGCCGGGGCGCCGGCACCCGAGGTCAGCGAGGGGTGAACGGCAGGGGTCGCCCGGCCAGCCCGCGCGGTCGCACGGCCACCCGCTGCGCGATCTGCGTCAGCGCCCGGCCCGCGGGGCTCTCCGGCGCGGACACCACCACGGGTTCGCCGGCGTCGCCGCCCGCGCGCAGCGCCGGGTCCAGGGGAACGGTGCCCAGCAGCGGCACCTGCGTGTCCAGCACCCCGGACAGCCGCTCCGCCACCTCGGCGCCGCCGCCGGTCCCGAACACATCCAGGACGGTGCCGTCTGGCAGGGTCATCGGCCCCATGTTCTCCACGACGCCGGCCACGGTCTGGCCCGTCTGCTCCGCCAGCTGACCGGCGCGCGCGGCCACCTGCGCGGCGGCGTGCTGCGGCGTGGTCACCACGAGCAGCTCCGAGGCGGGCAGCAGCTGCGCCGTCGAGATCGCGATGTCCCCGGTGCCCGGGGGCAGGTCCACGAGCAGGACGTCCAGGTCGCCCCAGTGCACATCCGTGACGAACTGCTCGAGCGCGCGGTGCAGCATCGGCCCGCGCCAGGCCACCGGTCGGTCCGCGTCGAGGAACATGCCGATCGAGATGACCTTCACGTCCCGCACCACGGGGGGCAGGATCATCCGGTCCAGCTTCGTCGGGGTGCCGGTCACGCCCAGGAGCCCGGGGATGGAGTAGCCGTGCACGTCCGCGTCGATCAGGCCGACGGCGAGCCCGCGCGCGGCGAGCGCGACCGCGAGGTTGGCCGTGACCGAGGACTTGCCCACGCCGCCCTTGCCCGAGGCCACCGCGAGGACGCGCGTGAGCGTCCCCTCCCCGAACGGGTTCGTCGGCCGAGTCGCGCGCAGGGCGTCCTGCAGCGCCAGGCGGCGCTCGGGCTCCATGACCCCGACGCGAACGTCCACGGATTCACAGCCGGGCACGACGGCGACGGCGGCGGCCACGTCCGTCTGGATCGTCCCGCGCAGGGGGCACGCGGCGATCGTGAGCAGGACCGCGACCTCGACGACGCCCGGGGCGGTCTCCACGACCGACTCCACCATGCCGAGGTCGGTGATCGGGCGGCGGATCTCGGGGTCCTGGACCGTGGCGAGCCGTTCCAGCACCCGGCGCTCGAGGTCGGTGCGGACCTCGGGCACGGGCAGGCCCAGGGCGCTCATCGGCCGCCCCCGTCCACCGGGCCCGCACCGTCGGCGGTACCGGCCGCCGGACCGGACCCCCCGGCCTCGCGGGCCTCCTGGGCCGCGAGGGTGGCGAGCGTGGTGGTCGTGGGCTCGGCGCCGGCGTCGCCGCGCCGCGCATCCCGGCCGCGGCCCTTGGTCTTCTTGTTCTTGCGGGGCTGGGCCTCGGCGCCCGGGAGGCCGGCGCGCAGCTCCTCCCGGATCTCCTCCCGGATCTCCTCCCGGATCTCCTCCCGCAGCTCGGCGCGCAGCGCCTCGCGGAGGTCGTCCCTGAGGTCGTCCTGGACGCCGCGCAGCTCGCCGCGCACGAAGTCGCGCGTGGCGACCTCCTGGACGGCCAGCCGCAGACCGGCGATCTCGCGGGTGAGGAACTCGGTGTCGGCGAGGTTGCGCTCGGCGCGGTCACGGTCCTCGCGCAGCGCGACTTTGTCCCGGTCGTCCTGGCGGTTCTGCGCCAGCAGGAGCAGGGGTGCGGCGTAGGACGCCTGGAGGGAGAGCATGAGCGTGAGCGCGGTGAAGCCGAGCTCGGCGGAGTCGAACCGCCACTCCATCGGGCCGAACGTGTTCCAGCCCAGCCAGGCGGCGCAGAACAGCGTCATCCAGACGAGGAACTGCGGGGTGCCCATGAAGCGGGCGATGCCCTCGGTGGCCTCGCCGAAGGCGTCCGGGTTCGGGGCCAGCCGGGGCACGCGGCGCCCGCTGGCGCTCAGCGGGGTGTCCAGGCCGGTGCCGCGGCCCGGGCGCAGGTCTCGCGCGGTCTGGGTCATGCTCACACCTCCGGTGTCGTGCGGCGGCGGGCCGCGGGGGTCAGGTTGCGGGGCGGGTCTCGGCGTCGTCGAGGTCCATGGCCCGCCAGTCGTCGGGCAGGATGTGGTCGAGCAGGTCGTCCACGCTCACGGCCCCGACGACGCGGTCCTGCTCGTTCACCACGGGGATGCACGTGAGGTTGTAGGTCGCGAGCTCGCGGGTCACATGGGCGATGGGGGCGAGGTCCGAGACGGGCTCGAGGTCCTTGTCCATGATGTTGCCGATCGCCTCCGGCGGCGGGTACCGCAGCAGGCGCTGGAAGTGGACGACGCCGAGGAACCGGCCCGTCGGCGTCTCCAGGGGCGGCCGGGCCACGATCACGAGCGAGGCCAGCGCGGGGGAGATCTCCTGCTGTCGGATGGTCGCCATGGCCTCGGCCACGGTGGCCTCCGGGGGGAGGATGACCGGCACGGGGGTCATGAGCGAGCCCGCGGTGCCCTCCTCGTACTCGAGCAGGCGCCGGACGTCCTCGGCGTCCTCCGGCTCCATGCGTTCGAGCAGCAGCTCCTGCTGGGAGTCGGGCAGCTCGTGGAGCAGGTCCGCCGCGTCGTCCGGGTCCATCTCCTCCAGGACGTCGGCGGCGCGGTCGATGTCCAGCTGGGAGAGGATCTGCACCTGGTCGTCGTCGGGCAGCTCCTGGAGCACGTCCGCGAGGCGTTCGTCCTGCAGCTCGCTGGCGACCTCGACGCGGCGCTTCTCCGACATGTCGTGGAGCATGTCCGCCAGGTCGGCGGGCTTGAGGTCCTCGTGCGCGGCGAGGAAGCTCGTGGCCCCCTGCGGGTCGGCCTGCGCCGTCCAGCGGGCCTCGTCCCAGTTCAGCAGGAGGTGCTCGCCCCGCTGGGCGCGGCCGAAGGGGCCGCGGCCGACGATGCGGCGCACGTACAGGTCCGAGACCAGCCAGTCGCCGTTGCGCTGCTGCTCCAGCCCGATGTCCTCCAGGAAGGCCTCGCCCGACCCGTCGGAGAGGCGCACCTTCCGGTCGAAGAGGTCGGCGGCCACCATCTGCTCGGCGCCACGGCGGGAGAACCGGCGCAGGTTGATCAGCCCGGTCGTGATGATCCGGCCCGAGTCCATGGACGTCACCCGCGTCATCGGGACGAAGACGCGCTTCTTGCCGGGGACCTCGATCACGAGGCCGGTGGCGAACGGGGCTGCGGCGGGGCCGCGGTCCAGCACGACGACGTCGCGCAGCCGTCCCAGGCGGTCGCCGAGGGGGTCGAAGACGTCCAGGCCCAGCAGGCGGGCTACGAAGATCTTGGGGGAGCTCACCGACCCAGCCTACGGCGTGCCGGGCCGCGGCTCCGTGTCCGCGGACGGCGGACCGCCGCCCGCCCGGGCGCCGGGCCGGGCACAATGGGTCCATGTCGTTCATGATGTCCAACCCTCAGCCCGGCGCCGAGCAGGGCCTGCCCCGCGGAGAGCTGCTGGCCACCTACGCCACCTACGCGCAGGCGCGCGAGCAGGTGGACCGCCTCGCCGCCACGGACTTCCCCGTGAGCGCCGTGTCGATCGTGGGCAAGGACCTGCGGGTCGTGGAGCGGGTGCGCGGCCGGCTGAACTACGCCCAGGTGGCGTTGTCCGCGGGAGTGCGCGGCGTGTTCTTCGGTGGACTGATCGGCGTGTTCCTCTACCTGCTGGCCCCCGAGGCCGGCCCGGGGCAGATCCTCACCTCCATGCTGCTGGGCCTGGCGGTGTGGCTGATCTTCGGCGTGATCGGCTTCGCGATGCGTCGGGGCCAGCACGGCTTCGCGTCCTCGCAGGCCGTCGTGCCCACGGCCTTCGACCTCGTGGTCGCGTTCGACCACGCCGCCCGCGCCCGCCAGGAGCTGGGCCTGGGCGGTGCCGCGGCCCCGACGCCGCCCGCGGCCCCGCAGCCGGCGCCCGCGCCCGCCGCGGAGGAGGCCGAGGACGGGCCCGTGCAGGCCACCCCGGCCGCCGCGCCGTCGTCGGGCGGGTCCCACGCGGCGCCCGCTCCCGGCGGACCCGAGGCGCCGGCCCGGCCCGTCCCGGAGGCGGACCCCGCGCCCACCGGCCTGGACCGCTCCTACGGCGTGACCCTGCCCCCGGAGGAGGTCGCCAAGCTCATCGAGGCGCGCGGCGGCCACCCGCCCCGGCCCCAGGACGAGCCGCGCGGCTGAGCCCCGTCAGAGGGACCAGGACTCGAGCCGCCGGAGCATGTCGCGCTTCTTGCTCGCATGACCGTGCATCCGGCCCAGGATGTCGCCGAGGACGGTGACGGCGCGGTCGATGTACGGGCCCTTGTTCAGCATCGCGGCCTCGGCCCGCTGCGCCATCGCGGCGTCCGTGATCTCCGCCCGTGAGGGCAGGCCGGTCTTGGCGAGGGACTCGAGGACCTGGGTGGCCCAGATCGCGGGCACGTGCGCCGCCTCGCACAGCCACAGGATCTCCTCCTGCAGCTCGGCCATCCGTGCGAAGCCGGCCTCCACCGCCAGGTCGCCACGGGCGATCATCACCCCGACGTCCCGCCAGCGCATCGCCTCGAGCAGCATCCGCGGCAGCTGCCGGAAGGCCTCCACCGTCTCGATCTTCAGCGTGATGTCCACGTCCGGTGCGTCCTCGGCCTCGAGCGCGTCGATCAGCTGGGCCACGTCCTCGGCCGAGCGGACGAAGGACATGTTCACCATGTCCGCGTGGCGGGCCGCGAACGGGATGTGGGCGAGGTCCTCGTCCGTGAGGGCCGGGATGGCCAGGTGCGTGTCCGGGAAGTTCACGCCCTTCTCCGCCTTGAGCTTCGCCCCGCGAGGGCCGGCCTGGGTCACCTCGAGGGTGATCTCGTCGGCGGACACCGCTGTGATCCGCGCGCCGATCCGTCCGTCGTCGATGGAGACCCGGTCGCCGACCGCCGCATCCGCGAACGCCTGCGCCAGGGTGAGGCCGATCCGGTAGGGCGGCGTGTCGACCGCGGGGACCGGCTCGAGCGAGCGGGCCAGCACGATCTCCTCGCCCTCGTGCACGCGCATGGACTGCTCGAGCGGGGGCAGCTGGCCCACCTCGAGCGGACCGTGCGGCGTCGTCAGCGCCGTGCCCGTCGCCCAGTAGACCGTCTTCTCCGCCCGCACGAGCACGCCCTCGCCGTCCACCCGCTCGACCTCCAGCCTGCGGTGTGCGCCACGCGCGTCGGTCAGCTCGATCTCGTCGCCGCGCTGCAGGCCCGCCAGGGTCTTCCCGTCCGGGTCCGCCAGCGGCACGACGACGGCGCCCTCCGGCCCGTGAGCCGCGGCCACGGCGTCGTGGGTCCCGGCGGCGAGCCACACGCGGGAGGGCTCGGTGACGGTCCCGGAGGGGTCCCGGGCGGGCTTCACCTTCACGACGCGCGGGCCCGGCTCGATGGGGCCCGTGCGCACCTTCGGCCCGGCCAGGTCCATCGCGACCAGGGGAGCGGGCCGGCCCGCCCCGGCGCACCGGCGGACCGCCGCGATCATGGCGGCCCACGCCTGCTCGTCGTCGTGGGCGCAGTTCACGCGCGCCAGGTCCATGCCGGCCTCGGCGATCCGGGTCACGAGCTCCGGGTCCGTGGCGGCCTCGGAGGGCATGGTCACCATGATGCGCGCGTCCCGGTCGTCGCGGGCCGGACCGAGCAGGCTCGCCGCGTTGCGGGCGAGGATGGCGCGGCCCTCGGCGGAGGTCAGGGCGTCGTCCTCCGGCGCGGGGGCGGGGTCGCCGTCGAGCGCGCGGGCGGCGGCCAGCACCGCGTCCACGTGGCCCAGCACGCCGGCCTCCATGCGGCCCAGCGAGGACAGTCCGGCGTCGCTCAGCGCCTCCTGCAGGGGCCGCAGGTCGGTGCCGCGCAGGGCGACGTAGTGCACGAGGTTCCGGGCCGAGGCCCGGTGGCGCTCCCGGACGCGGGAGATGAGGTCGGCGTGCTCCGCCTCGGCGGAGAGGAGGCGGTCGCGGAGGGCGGTGAGCTCGGTGGTCAGGTCGATACCCATGGTCCGAACCCTAGGGGCGCCCTCCGCGCCGGATCACGCCTGGAGCCGCGCCATCCAGGCCTCGATCTCGTCCGGGGTGCGGGGGAGGGCCGCGGAGAGGTTCTCGGCCCCGTCCTCGGTCACGAGGATGTCGTCCTCGATGCGCACGCCGATGCCGCGGTACTCCTCCGGCACGGCCAGGTCCTCCTCCTTGAAGTACAGACCCGGCTCGATCGTGAAGACCATGCCCGGCTCGAGCACGCCGTCCAGGTAGAGCTCGCGCTTGGCCTGCGCGCAGTCGTGCACGTCGAGGCCGAGGTGGTGCGAGGTGCCGTGGGGCATCCAGCGCCGGTGGTGCTGGCCCTCGTCCGAGAGCGCGACCTCGGCCGAGACCGGCAGCAGGCCCCAGCCGTCGAGGCGGTCGACGAGCACCCGCATGGCCTCGGCGTGGAGCTCACGGAACCGGATGCCGGGGCGCACGATCGCGAAGGCGGCGTCCGCGGCGTCGAGGACCGCATGGTAGATGCGGCGCTGCACGTCCGTGAACGTGCCGGACACGGGCAGGGTGCGGGTGATGTCCGCGGTGTAGAGGGAGTCGTCCTCGACGCCGGCGTCGAGCAGGAGCAGCTCACCCGGGCGCACGGCGCCCGTGTTGCGGATCCAGTGCAGGATCGTGGCGTTGTTGCCGGAGGCCGCGATCGTGTCGTAGCCCAGGTCGTTGCCCTCGAGGCGGGCGCGGGCGAAGAAGGCGCCCTCGACCACGCGCTCGCCGCGGTCGTGGCCCACGGCGCGCGGCAGGGCCCGCACGACGTCCTCGAAGCCCGCGATCGTGGCGGCCACCGAGGCGCGCATCCGCTCGATCTCCCACGCGTCCTTGACCAGGCGCAGCTCGGAGAGGAACTCGGCGGTCTGGGCGTCGGCCTCGGCCGCGGCGGCCAGGTCCACGCCGGCCTCGGTCCGGACGGCGGCCAGCAGGGCGTCCACGTCCTGGTCGGTCTCGGCCAGCAGCCGCACCGCGGTGCCGTCCGCGGCCACGTTCTTGGTGACGGCGGACTCGAGCTCCTCGAGCCCCGCCGTGCGCAGACCCGTGCGGGCGGCCAGGCCGGCCAGGGTCGGACGGGGGCCGATCCAGAACTCACCCGAGCGCGAGTCCGCGTAGAACTGCTCGGTGTCCCGGCCGGCCAGGGGACGGAAGTACAGGGTGGCGGTGTGGTCCGTGCCGTCGTCGCCGGCGCCCGGGTCCGTGGGCTCGAGCACGAGCACGGCGTCCGGCTCGTGGTCCACGCCGAGGCCCGTCAGGTGGGCGAACGCGGAGTGCGCGCGGAAGCGGTAGTCGGTGTCGTTCGAGCGGACCTTGAGGCGGCCGGCCGGCACCACGATCCGCTCGCCCGGGAAGCGCGCGGACACGGCGGCCCGCCGCCGGGCGGCGTACGGGGCCGAGGCGTCGGGGTCGGGCAGGGCCTGCGACGAGGGCGCCCAATCGGAGGCCATGAAGTCGCGGAAGGCGTTCGAGGCGGGGCGCTGCGAGCGGTTGTCGACGCGCTCGGCCAGCGGCTGGGGGTTCACCGCGCCGGTGCCGTCGGCGCCCGCCTCGGGGGTGGCGGCGGGCTGGTCGGGGGTGGTCTGGGCGGGGTGCTGTGCGGCATCGGTCATGCCCTCCATCATGGCACCGGTGGGCGGGGGCAGGTCGGGGCCGCCGCGCGCGGGTCGTCGGTACCATGGCCGCCATGGCCCGCTACGACCTGCACACGCACTCGACCGAGTCCGACGGCACCGAGCCGCCGGCCGACGTGGTGCGTGCGGCGGCGCGGGCCGGGCTGGACGGCCTCGCGCTCACCGACCACGACACGACCGCCGGCTGGGCCGAGGCCGCCCACGCCGCGCGGGAGACCGGGCTGACGCTCGTGCCCGGCATGGAGATGTCCTGCACCTCCGCCGACGGCGTGAGCGTGCACGTGCTCAGCTACCTGCACGACCCCGAGGACCCCGCCCTGCTGCGGGAGGTCGGCCTGGCCCGCGACGCGCGGCTGATCCGGGCGCAGGAGATGGTGCGGCGGCTGGGGGCGGACTTCCCGATCACGTGGGAGCTGGTCCAGGAGCACGCGGCGGAGAACGCGACGATCGGCCGGCCCCACCTGGCCGACGCCCTCGTGACGATCGGGGCCGTCCCGGACCGGTCCGCGGCGTTCCGGGAGATCCTCGCCGGCCGGTCCAAGTACTACGTGCCGCACTTCGCCCCGGACCCGGCCGAGGCGGTCGCGCTCATCCGGGCCGCCGGCGGGGTGCCGGTGTTCGCGCATCCCCGGGCGCGCATGCGGGGCCGCGTGGTGGGCGACGAGGTGTTCGAGCAGATGGCCGAGGCCGGACTGGCGGGGGTCGAGGTCGAGCACCGGGACAACCCGGCGGAGGAGCGCACCTGGCTGCGCGCGTTCGCGGACCGGCACGGACTGTTCGTCACCGGCTCGTCCGACTACCACGGCACCGGCAAGCCCAATCCGATCGGCGAGCACACCACGGGCGCGGAGGTGCTCGCCGAGATCGAGCGGCAGGGCACCGGCACGGCGATCATCCGCGGCTGAGCCCGGACGGCCCGGGCGACGGGGAAGGATCCGTTGCGCGAATGACCCTTCCAGCCGCCGCGCAGGCGGTCAGAAGGGTCATTCGCGCAGAAGATTCCCGGGGCCCGGGAGGGACGGTCAGCCGTCCACGACCTCACCGTTGCTGCGGCGCGTGCGGGTGCGGCCGCCCCGGCGACGACGGGCCTCGGCCCGGGCCTCGGCGCGCTCGGCCCGGCGGGCCTCCGTGAGCTCGACGCCGGCCACCGGCTCCGGCGTCCGGGCCGCGGGGGTCTCGGGGCGTGAGGCGGTGCGCTCGCGGCCCTCGCCGCGACCACGGCCCCGGCCCTCGGCGCGCTGCTCGGCGGGTGCCTCACCACGCCCGCGGCCCTCGGCGCGCGCCTCGTCACGACCGCGAGGAGAACGCTCGGTCCGTTCGCCACGGCCTCCGCCGCGCGCCCGGTCACGGCCCTCGCCGGAGCGCCCGCCCCGGCCTCGGCCGCCGCGCTCGCCGTCACGGGACCGGCCGCCCTCGCGACCCCGTCCGCGGCCGCCGTCGCGCTGCTTCGCCTCGGGTCCGCCCAGGTCCTCGAGCGTCTCGCCCTCGAGGCCCTCGAGCACGCGCTTGGCCTGGGGCAGGCGGCCCTTCGTGCCCTTCGGGATGTCGAGGTCGGAGAACAGGTGCGGGGAGGAGGAGTAGGTCTCCACCGGCTCGGGCTGGCCGAGGCCGAGCGCCTTGTCGATCAGGGACCAGCGCGGCATGTCCTCCCAGTCCACGAGGGTCACCGCCACGCCCTTGTTGCCGGCGCGGCCCGTGCGGCCCACACGGTGCACGTAGGTCTTCTCGTCCTCCGGCGCCTGGAAGTTGAACACGTGGGTGACGTCGTCGACGTCGATGCCGCGCGCCGCGACGTCGGTGGCCACGAGGATGTCCACCTTGCCGTTGCGGAACGCGCGCAGCGCCTGCTCACGGGCGCCCTGGCCGAGGTCGCCGTGCAGCGCGCCGGCCGCGAAGCCGCGCGCCGTCAACTCGTCCGCCACGCGGGCTGCCGTGCGCTTGGTGCGCGTGAAGATGATGGTCCGGCCGCGGCCCTCCGCCTGCAGGGCGCGAGCCACGAGCTCGTCCTTGTCCATGTGGTGGGCGCGGTAGACGAGCTGACGGATGTCCTTCTTCGTCAGGCCCTCGTCCTCCGGGTCCGCCGCGCGGATGTGGGTGGGCTGCGTCATGTAACGGCGCGCCATCGCGACCACGGGACCCGGCATGGTGGCCGAGAACAGCATGGTCTGGCGCACGGCCGGGACGGCGGCGAGCAGGGTCTCGACGTCCGGGAGGAAGCCGAGGTCCAGCATCTCGTCGGCCTCGTCCAGCACCACGGTGTTCACCAGGTCCAGGCGCAGGTGGCGCTGGCGCATCAGGTCGATGAGGCGGCCGGGAGTGCCGACGACGATCTCGACGCCGCGCTGCAGCTCCTCGATCTGCGGCTCGTAGGCGCGGCCGCCGTAGATGGTGGCGATGCGCAGGGGGCGCCGGGCCGCGGCGGCCGTGAGATCGCCGGCCACCTGGACGGCGAGCTCGCGCGTCGGGGCGACGATCAGGGCCTGCGGGGCGCCCGCGGTGCCCTTGGCCTCGAGGCCGCCCCAACCGGGCTCACCCGGGCCGATGGCGCGCTGCAGCGCGGGGATGCCGAAGCCGAGGGTCTTGCCCGTGCCGGTCTTGGCCTGGCCGATGATGTCGTGGCCGCCGAGGGCGACCGGCAGGGTCATGGCCTGGATGGGGAAGGGGTGGACGATGCCCTTGGCCTCCAGGGCCTCGACGATCTTGGGGTGCACCCCGAAGTCGGCGAAGGTCTGCTCGGGGGCCACGGGGGCGGCGTCCTCGGTGACGATGTCCTCCGCGATCTCCGCGACCGTCGGGTCGACGTCGGCGGGGGCGGGGGTGTGCTCGGAGTTCTGGGTCATGGCGACTCGCGTTCCTGGTCGGGCGTCGTCACGGCGGGCGGAAGGCCCGGCTCCGCCGTGCGCGCGGTTCAAGCGGAAGCCGATCGCGAGGCAAGCACGCGGAGCGGCCGACGGGCGGCGCCCCGTGGAACCGGGCCGGGCGCGCCGTGCGAGGCGGGCCGTGCCGGATCCGGCAGGTCATGGTGCCGTCCCGGGCGTCAGGGGCGCGGGCGGCGGGTCAGGGTGATCAGAGAGCGACCGGTCATCCTGGGTCAGCGTGAGCTGTGCGACCAGTCTACCCCCGCGGCCGTGATCGCACCCGAGGCGCGGTCCACGCCCTCGATCCGCACGCGCACCCGGGTGCCCGCCGGGACGCTGCCCGGCACCCGCAGGCTCACGGCCGGGTCGAGCAGCCACACCTCCGTGCCGTCCTTCGCCTCGCGCACCGCGATCCCCTCGAGCTCCGCGCCGACGCGAGACTCGAGCGCCGCCGCCTCCACGAGGTCCGCCGCTGTCCGGCTCGCGGCCGAGGCCCGGCGCGACGAGTCCGCCATGAGGGCGGGCAGCTCGGGCAGGGCGCTGCGGACCCACGCGGGGGCGGGGGCGCCGGAGGCGTGGGCGTGGCACAGGGCCAGGACGAAGCGGTCCACGAGCCGGCGCAGGGGAGCGGTGGCGTGGGCGTAGGGGGCGGCGAGCGCGGCCTGGGCCGGTTCGGCCGGCGGCGTGCGCAGGGCCGGGTCCTCGGCCTGCGCGTCGAAGGCCGTGTACCCGGCGCCGCGGAACAGCCCGGTCGCCGCATGCAGCACCGCCAGGTGCCGTGCGTCGGCCGGGTCGAGGGAACGCAGGTAGGCGCCGTAGTCCTGGCCCCCGTCCCACGGGACGCCCAGGGCGCGCGTGCGCTCTCGGAAGGCGGCGACGGCGTCGGCGTCCGGTGCCGGCATCGTGCGCAGGATCCCGACCCCGGCGGCCAGCATCAGCTCGGCCGCGGCCATGCCGGTCAGCAGGGAGAGCTGGGCGTTGTGCTCCTCCGCCGGCAGCGGCGCCCGGTGCACGAGCTCGTGCGCCCCGTCCTCGGTGACAAGGACCTCCTGGTCCGGCAGGTTCAGGGAGGCGCCGCCGCGGGCGGCCTCCTGCGCGGCCCGCCGTCGGCCCACCTCCGGCAGCAGCGCCAGCGAGTCGCGCACCTCGGCCGGCCACCCCTCGGCGGCGGCCCGGTCCGCGTCGGTGACCCCGGGACGCGGCGTCGCCGGCGCCTGCGCCCCCGGCCGAGCGTCGAGGAAGGCCTGCACCTGCCCGTACGTCAGCTGCGCCCGGGAGCGGACGCGGGCGCGTTCGAGGCCGGTCTCGACGACGGCGCCCGCGGCGTCCAGCAGGAACGTCCACACGAACGCCGGGCGCTCGCGGTCCGGCAGCAGGGAGGCGGCGTCCTCGCTCAGCACCTCCGGGTGCAGGGGGACCCGGCCGTCGGGCAGGTAGACGGTCTGGCCGCGGCGGCGGGCCTCGGCGTCCACGGCGCCGCCCGGTGCCACGAAGGCGGGCACGTCCGCGATCGCGTAGCGGACCAGGATGCCGTCGTCGTCGGCGGGGGTGAGGAGCAGGGCCTGGTCCAGGTCCGTGGCGCCGGCGGGGTCCACGGTGACGAACGGCAGGGCCGTGCGGTCCGCGTGGTCCGGGCTCCCGGCCAGGCCCGCGTGCACCTCACGCGCGGCCGCGGCCGCCTCGGCCAGGACGGGGGCGGGGAAGGCCGGCGGCAGCTCGAGCTCCGTCCGCAGGGCGGCGAGGCGCTCGAGCAGGGCCGGGTCGGCGGGGCCGCGGAGGCCGAGGGCGTGAGGGGACATGGCGATGCTCCTGGGCAGGGGGCCGAGACGACGCACGCCCCGGCGGATCACCGGGGCGTGCGGGGCGGGTCAGGAGGCGGCGAACCCGAGCGGGCCCGACTTCTTCGCGCCGATCTCCACGAAGCCGATGCGGTCGCCGGGGACGACCACCTGGCGGCCCTTGGCGTCCGTCAGGACCAGCGGGGTGCCGTCGGCGACGGCGGCGTCCACGAGGGAGCGGACCTCGTCCGCCGACTGCTCGCTGTCGATGACGACCTCGCGGCCGACGTGCTGCACACCGATGCGGATCTCCATGGGGAACCTCTTCTCTTCGTCGCGTCCTGTGCGGTCCGCCGTCAGCCTACGGGACCGCTCGGCGGGGTGGACGGGCGCCCCCGAGGTTCACCCGCGGGCGAAACGGGCCGGACGGCCGGGTCAGCGCGGCGCGTCGTCCGCGGAGGGCAGCGAGGCGAGCCCGCGCCAGACGAGCGCGTCCACCGTGCGGGCCATCTCGGCCGCGGCGGGGCGCGCGTCGGCGTCGAGCCGGTCCGCCCAGTGGCGGGCGGCGCCCAGGAGGTAGCCGACGAGTCCGCGGGAGAGCACGTCGGCCTCGGCCTCGGCCACGGTGGTGTCCGCGCGGATGGTGCGCGCGACCTCGGAGGAGAGCAGCCGGTGGACGGCCTCGCTGCGCGTGCGCACCTCCGGGTCCCCGTCGATGCCGGAGTCGAAGATGAGGCGGTGGGTCCGCTCGGGGGAGGCCATGTACTCGAACACGGCGGCGACGGTGGCCCGCACCCGTTCGCGGTTGTCCCGGCGGGTGTCCATCGCCGCCTCGAGGAGCGCGCGCAGGCTCGCGACCTCGGCGTCCAGCAGCTCGAGGAAGAGCTCGTGCTTGCTGGGGAAGTGCTGGTAGAGGACCGGCTTGGAGACCTCGGCCCGCTCGGCGATCTGCTCCATGGAGGCCCCCGCGTACCGCTCGGCGGCGAAGACCGCGCGGGCGCAGTCCAGCAGCTGGCGACGGCGCTCGTGCCGGGGCAGACGACGGCCTCGCCCGGGCTCCTCGGGCGCGGTGGCGGGGTGGTCGGTCACGGGGTCCTCCTGGCGCGGGGCGGGCTCACGCGATGCGCGCGGCGCCGCCCTCGTCCTCGTGCGCGGGGCAGACCGCCTCGACCGTGCCCACGGCGGGGGCGGGGCGGCCGGGGGCCTCGATCCCGAAGACCGCCTCGAGGGCGTCCTCATAGCGATCGAGCCGACCCTCGGCGGCGAGCCGCTTGGCGCGCACGCTGGGCTCGTGCAGGAGCTGGTTCACCATGCGGCGCAGGGCGAACTCCACCTCCTCGGCGGCCGCCGTGCACCCGTGGCGGGCGCGCACCCGCTCGAGCTCCCGGTCGAGTACGCCGAGGGTGTGGCGGCGCAGGGCCTTGATCGCCGCGTCGGCACTGCGGCCGCGCTGCGCGGCGCGGTACTCCTCGACGGCCTCGTCCACGAGCGCGCGGGCCTCCGCGACGGCGACCTCGGCCTGCTCGGGTGCGGCCAGCCGCACCGACTCGAGGGTGATGAGGTCGACGTCCGGCAGGTCCGCGACCGCCGGGTCGAAGTCGCGCGAGAGGGCCAGATCGACCACCGTGAGCGGGCGCCGCCCACCCTCGCGCAGCTCCTGCAGGCGCTCGGGGCTGATCTGGCGTTCGCCGCCGGAGGAGCCGATGATCACGTCCGCCTCGGCGACGGCGCCGGCCACGGCCTCGCCGCCGAGCGCGAGGGCCCAGCCGCCGCGGTCCGCGACGAACTGCTCCGCGCGGCCCGAGGCCGAGTGCACGCCGACGGTGGTCGCACCCCGGTCCGCCAGCTGCGCGAGCGTGGTGCCGGCGTAGGCGCCGGTGCCGATCAGCAGGATGGTGGCCCCGGCCCAGAAGTCGCGCTGGGCCGCGGCGTCGGTGAGACCGCGCAGCTCCTCCGCGAGGTCCAGGGCGACGGAGACGACCGAGCGGCCGGCCGCGCCGAGCGCCGTGCGGGAGCCGACGTCCTTGGCCGTGCGCGTGGCGGACTCGAAGAGGCGGACGAGCGGGCCCGAGGCGGTGCCGGCCTCCTGGGCCGCCGTCAGGGCGCGCCGGACCTGACCGGCGATCTCGCGCTCGCCCACCACGGCGGAGTCCAGTCCGGCGCCGACCTCGAAGAGGTGACGGGCCGTGGCGTCGGCGTCGAGCGTGCGGAACGCGGTGTGCACGTCCTCGTCCGGCAGGGAGGTGGAGGCGGCGACGGCGGACAGCAGCCCCGCGCGGGCGGCCTCGACGCCGGCCGCGTCGGCCTCGGCGTAGATCTCCACGCGGTTGCACGTGGCCAGGACGACGGCGCCCGCCGCACCGCTGCCGGGCAGGGCGGGCCCGACCCCGGTCGCGCCGGCGCTGAGGCGGGCGACCGTGTCCAGGTCCAGGTCTTGGTGGGAGGCGACGAGAGAGAAGACAGTCACAGCGGGCCAAGTCTAGCCCCGTCCGCCCCGCCCGTCCGGGAAGGCGGACCTGACCCGGGTGCCGTCGGCCAGTGTGACGGCGCTCACGGAGGACGCGGATGTGCCACCGCGACACGACCGGTGGGAGACTGGGGGCATGTCCGCCCTGTCCCAGACCCCCGAGACCCCCGCGGCCGTCCCGGCGCTGCCCGCCGAGCACCCGCTGCGCACCGAGGACCCGTCACGCTCGACCGTGGCCAGCCCGCTCCTGCGGGCGCTGCGCGGCCAGCGTCCCGACCGCCACCCCGTGTGGTTCATGCGGCAGGCCGGCCGTTCGCTGCCCGAGTACCGCGAGGTGCGCGAGGGGATCGGGATGCTCGACTCCTGCCTCATGCCGGACCTGGTCCGGGAGATCACGATGCAGCCGGTGCGCCGCCACGACGTCGACGCGGCGATCTTCTTCTCGGACATCGTGGTCCCCCTGCGCCTGGCGGGCGTGGACGTGGAGATCCAGCCCGGCGTGGGCCCCGTGCTCGGCCAGGCCGTCCGCACCGCCGACGACGTCGCCGCGCTGCCCGTCCTCGAGGACGCCGCCCTGGACGTCATCCGCGAGGCCGTCGCGGCCACCGTCGCCGAGCTGGGCCCGCGCCCCCTGATCGGCTTCGCCGGCGCCCCCTTCACGCTGGCGGCGTACATGGTGGAGGGCCGTCCCTCCCGCGACCACTTCGGCCCGCGACGCATGATGCACGCCGACCCCGAGACCTGGGCCGCCCTGGCCGGCTGGGCCGCCACCGTGTCAGGGCAGTTCCTGCGCGCCCAGCTCGAGTCCGGCGCCTCCGCCGCGCAGCTGTTCGACTCGTGGGCCGGTTCGCTCTCGGCGGACGACTACCTCGAGCACGTGCAGCCGCACTCGACGGCGGCCCTCGCCCATGTCGCCGACCTCGCCGGGCCCGGCGTCCCCGACGGCGCCCCGCTCCTGCACTTCGGCACGGGCACCGGAGAGTTCCTGCACCACATGCGTGACGCGGGCGCGACCGCCGTCGGCGTGGACCACCGCCTCACGCTCGCCGAGGCGCACCGCCGGCTCAGCGCGAACCCCGGCCCCGACGGACGCGGCGCCGTGCCCCTGCAGGGCAACATCGACCCGGCCCTGCTCGCCGCCCCGTGGGAGGTCCTCGAGGCCCACGTGCGCGACGTCGTCGCCTCCGGCGCCGTCGCGCCCGGCCACGTCGTCAACCTCGCCCACGGCGTGCCGCCGGAGACGGACGCGGCCGTGCTGACCCGCGTGGTCGAGCTGATCCACTCCCTGCCCGTGCCGGAGCGGGAGGGCCAGGACCCGGCACCGGGGGCCGAGACCGCCGAGCGGGAGGAGCGCGCATGAGCGGCACGGCGCTCGTGGTCGGCGGCGGCATCGCCGGCCTCGTCGCGGCCCACCGACTGTCCACGGCGGGCTGGGACGTGACCCTCGCCGAGGCCACCTCCGTGCTCGGGGGCGCGGTCTCCCCGCGCTTCCTCGACGTCCCCTCGCACGGCGAGACCGGGGCCCCCGAGACCCAGACCCTCGAACTCGACGGCGGCGCCGAGTCGTTCGCCGTCCGCGGCGCCGCCGTGCGCGCGCTCGTGGAGGAGCTCGGGTTGGGCGAGAAGATCGTCGCGCCCGAGCCCCTCGGCTCGTGGCTGCACGGTCCCGCCGGCCCCGTGCGTGCCCCGCGTCTCGGCATCGTCGGCATCCCCGGCGACCTCGACGCCGAGGACCTCGCCGCCGCCCTCACGCCGGCCGGCCTGGAGCGCGCCCGGCAGGACGCCGAGGCCCCCATGGATCGCTGGGCCGCCGCGCTCGCGGCCGGTGAACCGGTGACCGTCGCGCAGGTCGTGGCCGACCGCCTCGGCGACGAGGTGCTCGACCGCCTCGTGGCCCCCGTCGTCGCCGGAGTCCACTCGGCCGACCCCGCGGTCGTCGAGCTGGCGCGCGTGGCCCCCGGCCTGCTCGCCGCCGCCGTGGAGCACGGCGGGCTGGCCGCGGGCGTCGCCGCGCTGCGGTCCACCGGGACACCCGGCTCGCTCGTGGCCGGGCTGGACGGCGGCATGGTCCGCCTCACCGGTCGGCTCGTCGAGGCGCTGCGTGAGGACGGGGCCACCGTCCTGCGCGGCGTCCGGGTGGCCGCCCTGTCCCGCGTGCCCGCCACCGGCGGCTGGTGGGCCCAGATCTCGGACCGGGACGACGAGGTCGTCCGCGGGCTCGACGTGGACCGCGTCGTGCTGGCCGTGGACGGCGTCACCGCCTGGGACCTGCTGGCCCCGCTCTCGGCCGAGGCCCTGGACCCCGACGCCGGCCCCGCCCTCGCCGAGGGCATCGCGCTGGCCACGCTCGTCGTCGAGGCCGCGGGCCTGGACGACGCGCCACGCGGCACCGGAGTGCTGGTCGGCGCCGGGACGGACGTGGCCGCCAAGGCCCTGACCCACGCCACCGCCAAGTGGGCGTGGCTGCGCGAGGTCGTCGCGCGGCCGCAGGAGGACGGCGTCGCCCGTCACCCCCACCGCCACGTGCTGCGCCTGTCCTACGGCCGCCAGGGCGGCGGGCCCGAGGCCCTGGGCCACCGCAGCGCGGACGAGGAGCTGCTCGCGCAGGCGCTCGTGGACACGGCGACTCTCACCGGGGTGCCGCTGGCGGAGGAGGACGTCGTCGCCCGCACCGTCACCCGCTGGCGCCGCTCCATCCCGCCGCAGGCCGGCCCCGACCGCGCGAAGGCGGACACGCTGATCGACTGGGCACGGGACGTGCCCGGCCTCGACCTCGTGGGCAGCTGGGTGCACGGCACCGGGCTGGCCGCCGTCGTCGCCGGCGTGGACCGCACCCTCGGCGCCGACGCACCGCCCGCCGGCTGACCTCGCCCCCAGACCACCCCTGACGCAATCGGATCCCAAGGAAGAGGACCATGACCAAGGACAGCACCACCACCCCTGCCGAAGCCGGCAAGGACTGGTTCACCACCTACACCGTGTTCGCCCGCCCGCAGGGCGAGCCAGGCTGGCTGGGACTGGAGGGCCGCGACGCGAAGAAGGCCGCCAAGGAGTTCGACGAGGCCGTCGCGCGGGTGGCCCAGACCGGCGTGACCGTGCGCGGCGTCTACGACGTCTCGGGCATGCGCGAGGCCGGCGACGTCATGGTGTGGATGTACGGCCAGGTGCCCGAGGACCTGCAGGCCGCCATCCGCGAGCTGCGCCGCACCCGTCTGCTCGAGGGCACCACGATGGTGCTCTCGGCCATGGGCGCCGATCGCATGGCCGAGTTCAACAAGGACCACGTCCCCGCCTTCGCCATGGGCCGCAAGGCCCTGAAGTGGCTGTGCTTCTACCCGTTCGTGCGCTCGTACGACTGGTACCTGCTGGACCCGAAGGAGCGGGCCCGCATGCTCCGCGAGCACGGCCAGCTCGGCCAGGACTTCCCGCAGGTGTGGGCGAACACCACCAGCGCGTTCGGCCTGAACGACTGGGAGTGGCTGCTGGGCCTCGAGGCGGACGAGCTGACGGACCTGGTGGACATGATGCGCCACCTGCGCAACAACGAGACCCGCCTGCACGTGCGCAGCGAGGTGCCGTTCTACACCGGACGCCGTCTGGAGACCGCCGAGATCGCGGAGGTGCTGGCCTGATGACCGCCGCCCCCGAGCCCCGCGCCGACGCGCCCGTCCACACCGGCCCGGACGCCGGCGTCGCCCCGGCCCTCCGGACGCCCGAGAAGGCCGCCGCCGGCGTCGACTACGACGTGTACGGCGTGATGGCCCCCAAGGACTACGACGCCCTGCTGCTCGCCTCCTTCGGCGGGCCCGAGGGCCAGGACGACGTGATCCCGTTCCTGCGCAACGTCACGCGCGGGCGCGGCATCCCGGACGAGCGCCTCGAGGAGGTCGCCACCCACTACCGCGCCAACGGCGGCGTCAGCCCCATCAACGCGCAGAACCGCGCGCTGAAGGCGGCCATCGAGGCCGAGCTGGCCGCCCGCGGCCTGGACCTGCCCGTGTACTGGGGCAACCGCAACTGGGAGCCCTACTTCCCGGACACCCTCGCGCGGATGCACGCCGACGGGCACCGCCGCATCCTGACGGTCACCACATCCGCGTACTCCTGCTACTCCTCGTGCCGCCAGTACCGCGAGGACATGGGCATGGCCCTGGAGCAGACCGGCCTGACCGGGAAGGTGGACCTGGACAAGACGCGCCAGTACTTCAACCACCCCGGCTTCATCGAGCCGTTCCGGGACGGCCTGCGCGCGGACCTGGCCTCGCTGCGCGCGGAGCTGGGGGACGACGCGCGGATCCACGTGCTCTTCGCGACCCACTCGATCCCCACCTCCGACGCCGCCGCCGCCGGCCCGCGCGGCCTCGCCGCCGACCTGCGCGCGCAGGCGGGGGCGGAGCCGGGCGATGAGGGTGCGGACGTGTACTCGGCGCAGCACCTCGATGTGGCCCGCGAGATCCTCGCCGGCGTGCCCGAGGCCGCGGACGTGCCGTGGTCGCTCGTGTACCAGTCGCGCTCCGGCCCGCCCTCGGTGCCGTGGCTCGAGCCGGACATCAACGACGCGATGGAGCACCTCGCGGGCGAGGGCGCCGAGACGGACGCGCAGGGGCGCGCCGTGGCGGGCTTCGTCGTCGTGCCGCTGGGCTTCGTCTCGGACCACATGGAGGTGGTCTGGGACCTCGACACCGAGGCCAAGGAGACCGCCGAGGGGCTGGGCGTGGGGTTCCGTCGCAGCCCCACCCCGGGCACCGACCCGCGGTTCGTGGCCGGGCTCGTGGACATCGTGGAGGAGCGGCTGGGCCGGCGCGAGGGTCGCGCCGCGGTCGGCTGCTTCCCGGCGTGGTACGACGTGTGCCGGCCGGACTGCTGCGTCAAGGTGATGCGGGACGGCTCGACGCGGCCGACGACGTCCGCTGTCGACGCCGCCGTGCGCGGGCTGGCCGAGCACGAGGCGGGCGCCGCGGCCCCCGCCGAGGAGGCCTGAGACCGTGACCCCCCTGCGCATCGGCACCCGGGGCTCCGCCCTGGCGACCACGCAGACCACCCACGTGGCCGAGACGCTCACGGAGCGCTCCGGCCTGGCCCACGAGCTGGTGGTGATCCGCACCGAGGGCGACGTCACCACCGGCTCGCTGGCCTCGCTGGGCGGCACCGGCGTGTTCGCCTCGGCGCTGCGGGCCGCCGTGCTCGACGGCGTCGTGGACGCGGCCGTGCACTCGCTCAAGGACCTGCCGGCCGCCCAGCCGGAGACCCTCGAGATCGCCGCGGTGCCGGCCCGGGCCGACCTGCGGGACGCCCTGTGCGCCCGCGACGGCCTCACCCTGGCGACCCTGCCCGAGGGCGCCCGGGTGGGCACGGGCTCGCCGCGCCGCGTGGCCCAGCTCAAGGCGCTGCGCCCGGATCTGGAGCTGGTGGACATCCGCGGCAACGTGCAGACCCGCCTGGCCCGCGTGCCCGGGCTGGAGCAGCACGACGATCACGCCCCGGCCGCCGCGGGTTCGCCCCGCGGTGACCTCGACGCCGTGATCCTGGCCTGTGCCGGGCTCGACCGGCTCGGCCTGGACCACGTGATCACCGAGCGGATCGACCCGGAGGTCATGGTGCCCGCCCCCGGGCAGGGCGCCCTGGCCGTGGAGATCCGGGCCGAGGACGAGTCCTTCCTCGGTCGGGCGCTCCTGGACCCCGAGGCGCCGGTCGGGAGGCTGCACGCCGCCCTCGAGCTGGTCGACGATCGGGACACCCACGTGGCGGTCACCGCCGAGCGGGCCCTGCTGCGCCGCCTCGAGGCCGGCTGCGCCGCGCCGATCGGGGCCGTGGCCCGCGTGAGCGACGGCGAGGCCGGCGCGCCGCGCATCGAGATGACCGCGATGGTGGCCGCCCTCGACGGCTCGCGCGTGCTGCGCCGGACCTCGTCCGTGCAGCTCGACCCGGTGCCGGCCGACGTGGTCGGCGACCCGGCGGCCGCCGACGAGTGGCTCGAGGACACCCTGTTCGTGGCCGCGGAGGCACTCGGCGTGCACGTGGCCGAGCAGTTCGTGGCCGAGGGCGCCGACCTGCTGCCCGGCACGGTGCGCGGGGTGGACCGGGGCGACGGCGCCCCGCGGCCCGACGACCCGGCCTGAGATGCGCGTCCTGCTCACCCGCCAGCCGGCCCAGGCCGGCGACCTGGAGGCCGGTCTCGCCGGCGCCGAGGTGGCGGGGCGGCGGCTGCGGGTCGGCTTCCTGCCGCTGACCGACTTCGCGCTGCCCGACGACGACGGCCCCCTGCGCGCGCTGCTCGCGGACTGGGCGGGGGCCGACGGCGATGCGGCCGGGCCGGTGCGCTCGGAAGGGTCCCGCTGGCTCGTGCTGACGAGCCCCAACACCGTGCGCGCGCTCAGGGCCGTCGGCTGGGACGGCCATGTCCCGGCGGGCGCGCGGATCGCGGCCACCGGACCGGGAACGGCACGGGTGCTGACCGAGGCGGGCTGCGACGCGGCGCCGTGGCTGCCGCCGGAGGACCGCTCCGCCGAGGGCCTGATCGCCGGACTCGCCGCCCTGCATCCCCGCGGCGCCCGCGCGTGGCTGCCCCAGTCCGATCGGGCCCGGCCCCGCCTCGCCGACGGCCTGCGCGCGGCGGGCTGGGACGTGCGGACCGGGCTCGCCTACCGGACGGTGCCGTATCCGGCGCAGGCCGGCAGGCGACTGCTCGACGGGGCGGCGGACGAGGACCGGGGGGACGTCGTGACGCCCGCGCGGCTGGCCGCGGTCGCGGCGGGGACCGCCGTGGTGCTCACCAGCTCCTCCGCGGCGGAGGAGTTCGTGGCCGCGGGTCTGACGCCACTGGTGGGGGAGCGGGTGCGGCTCGTGGCGATCGGCGCGCCGACCCGTGACACGTGCGCGCGGCGGGGTCTGCCCCTGCTCGGGACGGCCCCCACGCCGGACGCGGCCGGAGTGCTGGCCGTGCTGCGCGGTGCGGCCTGAGCCGCCCGGCCGCGCTCGAGGCGAGGCTCAGGCGGGGCGGTCGCCGTCCGGGTCGGTCGCGTCGTCCTCCGACGGCGCCGGGCCGGCGTCGTGCCTCTCGTCCTGCGGCACGCCGGTGGCGGCGGCCATGATGTCCACCCGCGGGCCGCGCAGGATGGCGACCGAGACGTTGGTGAAGCCCGTGTTGGCGAGCAGCTCCGAGGCCTCCTCGTCCGTCAGGTCGTACGCGTGCGCGAGCATGCGCACGTTCTCCGTGTAGAAGGCGTGCAGGCGGTCGACGCCGCGCAGGAAGCCCAGAGTGTTCCCCATGGCGGGGAGCCTACCGGGCGGGCGTGGTGGGCGGGTGGCCGGCGGGTGAACGGCCGGTGGACCGGCCCGCCGGCCGCGGGGGACGACGGGCCGTGCCGCTCAGCCCTCGGCGCGGCGGCTGCGGCGGCGGACCAGCGAGACCTCCATGGTCCGGCCCTCGGTGCGGGTGCGCAGGTACGGCTGGTCCTCCACGAGGGTGGAGAGCTTGGAGTGCCCGAAGTCGCGCGGGTCGAAGTCCACGTGGGTGCGGCTCAGGTGCTGGCCGATCAGGGACAGCGTGGCCCAGCCGTCGTCGGTGCTCGTGGCGTTGACGGCCTTGGTGAGCGCGGCCTGCAGGTCGATGCGCGGGGCGGCGTCGGCCTCGTCGTGCTCGGGCTCGGCCTCGACCGGCACCTCGGGCGGGGTCGGGTCCTCGGTGACGTCCGACGACGGCGCACGGCGGCCCCGACGGCCGGCCCCGGACTTCGCCTCTGGGGCCTTCCCGTCCTTGCCGGCGGCGGCGTCCCCGGCGGGCGCCTCGTCGGCGGCGGGGGCCTCGGCGGCAGCGGGGGCCTCGGCGTCCGCGTCCGTGGCCTCGGCGTCCGCGTCCGTGGCCTCGGGGGTGTCGGCGGCGTCGGTGGTCTTGGACCCGCGGCCGCGGCCTCGACCGCCGCGGCGGGACCCCGAGCGGCCGGAGCCCTCGGACGCCTTGGCGTTCTCCTCCTTGGCGGGGGTGTCCTCACCGGTCTCGTCGTCGTCGACGTCGTGGTCCGTGGCGGTGCCGAGCAGCTCGAGGTAGATGAACTGGTCCACGGCGTTGCGCAGGGAGGCGGGGGTCTTGCGGGCGCCCAGGCCGATCACGCGCTTGCCGCCCTCGCGCAGGCGGGTGGCCAGGCGCGTGAAGTCGGAGTCGGAGGAGACGAGGGCGAACGCGTCCACGTTGCCCATCCAGAGCAGGTCCATCGCGTCGATGATGAGCGCGGAGTCCGAGGAGTTCTTGCCCACGGTGTAGGCGAACTGCTGGACCGGCTGGATCGCGTGGTGGTTCAGCGCCTTCTTCCAGCCGTTGAGGTTGGTCGTGGTCCAGTCGCCGTACGCGCGCTTGATCGTGGGGGTGCCGTAGGTGGCGAGCTCCTCGAGGATCAGGGGGGCGAACTTGGGGGAGACGTTGTCGCTGTCCATCAGGACGGCGATGCGCAGGGATGCGGGGGTGGGTTCGGGCATGTGTCCCACCCTAGTCGGCGGCGGTGCGCCCGTGGCCGGCGGCGACCGGGGTCGCCTCCCGCTCGCCCCGGCGCGGGCGGGGCCGCGAGGCGGCGGCCAGCGTGCCGACGACCAGCCCGACGAGCGCCGGGACCACCCAGCCGAAGCCGACCGCGTAGCCGGGCAGCACCCGGCCGGCCAGGCCCGTCAGGGCGGTGACGGGCGGCGTCGTCGCGAGCGCCTCCGGCAGGGCGCCCAGCAGGTCGAAGAAGGCGGCGAGCCCCGTGCAGGCGACCACCCAGCGGGCCACCGCCGGGCGGTCCCGCACCCAGGCCCAGGCGAGGCCGAGCAGGATGACGACGACGGCGATCGGGTAGAGGAACATCAGCACCGGGACGGACCAGGCGATGATCGCCTCCAGGCCCAGGTTGGCGAGCGCGAAGGACACCACGAGGAAGAGGCCCGCCCACAGCCGGTAGGACCCGGGGAACATCTCCGCGAACATCTCGGCGCACGCCACGATCAGTCCGATGCAGGTCTTCAGGCACGCGACGAAGACGATGGCCGCGATGAGGTACGCGCCCGCCGTGCCGAAGAAGTGGCTCGCGGTGCGGGCGAGGACGTCGCCGCCGTTCGCGGCCTGTGCGAACGCGCCGTGGCTCGTGGCGCCGACGTACGCCAGCGAGGCGTAGACCACGGCCATCGCCGCGCCGCCGAGCAACCCCGCCTTGCCCAGCTCCGCCGCCATGCGGCGCGGACCCGTCACGCCCAGGCGCCGGGCGGCGTCGACGATCACGACCGCGAAGGCGAGCGAGGCGAGCGCGTCCATCGTGGCGTAGCCGTCCAGCAGGCCCCGCACGAGCGCCCCGTCGGCGTAGGCAGGGGTCGGCGAGGGCAGGGCGCCCGTGCTCATCGGGGCCACGACGGCGGCCGCCACCAGGGCGCCGAGCAGGACCAGGAACGCCGGGGTCAGGTACCGCCCCACCCACTCCATGAGCCGGCCCGGACGGAACGCCGCGACCGCGGCGACCGCGAAGAACGCCGCCGTGAAGCCGAGCAGCCGCAGGCCGCCGTCGCCCGCCAGGGGCGCGACACCGATCTCATAGGACACCGTGGCGGTGCGGGGGATGGCGAAGAGGGGGCCGATCGTCAGGTACAGCAGGCACGTGAACGCCACGGCGAAGCGCCGGGAGACGGGCGCCGTCATCTCACGGACCGAGCTCGCCCCCGTCACCGCCGAGGCGACGATGCCCAGGACCGGCAGCCCCACCGCCGTGACGAGGAAGCCGAGCGTGGCCGGCGTGACCGCGGCGCCCGCATCCCGGCCCAGGCCGGCGGGGAAGATCAGGTTGCCCGCGCCGAAGAACAGGCCGAAGACGAGCGAGGCCAGCAGCAGGGTCTGACCGGGGCGCAGGCGCGGGGGCATCACGGGCCTCTCGACGGCGGACGGGGCGCCATGACTGTACCCGGCGCGCGGTCAGCCTCCGCGCCTAGACTGGACGGGTCCCCGAACCAGGAGCGTGTGACCCCGTCATGTCCTTCCCGCTGCACCGTCCCCGGCGTCTGCGCCGGTCCGCCGCGATGCGCCGCCTCGTCGCTGAGACGCGCCTGCACCCCGCCGAGCTGATCCTGCCGGCCTTCATCAAGGAGGGCGCCGCCGAGCCCGTGCCGATCGCCTCGATGCCGGGCGTCGTGCAGCACACCGCGGACTCGCTCAAGGCCGCCGCGGCCGAGGCCGCCGAGCTGGGCCTGGGCGGCATCATGCTGTTCGGCGTGCCGACCACGCGCGACGCCGTCGGCAGCGCCGCCCTGGACCCGGACGGCGTCCTGAACCGGGCCATCCGGGACGTGAAGGCGGAGGTGGGGGACGGGCTCGTCGTGATGTCCGACCTGTGCCTGGACGAGTTCACCGACCACGGCCACTGCGGCGTGCTCACCGCCGAGGGCACCGTGGACAACGACGCGACGCTGGAGATCTACGCCCGGATGGGCGTCGCGCAGGCCGAGGCCGGTGCGGACGTGCTCGGCCCCTCCGGGATGATGGACGGCCAGGTCCGCGTGATCCGGGAGGCCCTCGAGGGCGCCGGCCACCACGAGACCGCGATCCTCGCCTACGCCGCGAAGTACTCCTCGGCGTTCTACGGGCCGTTCCGCGACGCCGTCGACTCCCAGCTCACGGGCGACCGCAAGACCTACCAGATGGACGCCGCCAACCGGAGCGAGGCCCTGCTCGAGGTCGCCCTCGACCTCGAGGAGGGCGCGGACATGGTGATGGTCAAGCCCGCGATGAGCTACCTGGACATCGTGCGCGACGTGGCGGACATGGCGGACGTGCCCGTCTCCGCGTACCAGATCTCGGGGGAGTACGCGATGATCGAGGCCGCCGCCGCGCACGGCTGGATCGACCGGAAGGCCTCGATCGTCGAGTCCGTGCTCTCCATCCGGCGCGCCGGCGCCGACTCCGTGCTCACCTACTGGGCGGCCGAGCTCGGCCGCTGGATGAAGGAGGGGTCCCTGTGACCGCGTCCCAGCCGACCACCAACGCCGCCGCCTTCGCCGCGGCCCAGGCCGTCATCCCCGGCGGCGTCGACTCACCCGTGCGCGCCTTCGGCTCGGTGGGCGGCACGCCCCGGTTCATGGCCGGCGCACGCGGCCCGTACCTGACCGACGTCGAGGGCAACGAGTACGTGGACCTGGTCTGCTCGTGGGGCCCCATGCTGCTGGGCCACCAGCACCCCGAGGTCGTCGAGGCCGTGCACGCCGCCGTGGACCGCGGCCTCGGCTTCGGCACCTCCACGCTGGAGGAGACCGCGCTGGCCGAGCTGATCGCCTCCAAGGTCCCGGTCGAGCGCGTGCGCTTCGTGTCCACCGGCACCGAGGCCACCATGACGGCCCTGCGCCTGGCCCGCGGCGTGACCGGCCGCAACCTGATCGTGAAGTTCGCCGGCTGCTACCACGGCCACTCGGACGGCCTGCTGGCCGCGGCCGGCTCGGGCGTGGCGACCGCCGCCCTGCCCGGCTCCGCGGGCGTCACCGAGGCCGCCGCCTCCGAGACCCTCGTGGTGGACTACAACGACCGCGCCGCCGTCGAGGCCGTGTTCGCCGAGCACGGCGAGCGCATCGCCGCGCTCATCACGGAGGCCGTGCCCTGCAACATGGGCGTCGTGGAGCCCGCCGAGGGCTTCAACGCGTTCCTGCGCGAGATCACCCGCCGCCACGGCGCGCTGCTGATCTGGGACGAGGTGCTCACCGGCTTCCGCGCCACCGCCACGGGCGGCTGGGGCCTGTCCGGACAGCCCGAGGGCTGGACCCCGGACATCTGGTGCTTCGGCAAGGTGATCGGCGGCGGCATGCCCGCGGCCGCCCTGGGCGGCTCCGCCGAGATCATGGACCACCTGGCCCCGCTCGGCCCCGTGTACCAGGCCGGCACCCTCTCCGGGAATCCGGTGGCCATGGCCGCCGGCCACGCCACGCTCTCCCGCGCCGACGAGGCCGTCTACGCGGCCGTGACGCGCGCCTCGGACGCCGTGCGCGAGGGCCTCGTGGCCGCGCTCGACGCCGAGGGCGTGGACCACTCGATCCAGCGGGCCGGCACCCTGTTCTCCCTGGCGTTCGGCACCTCCGGCACCGGCGTGCGGGACTACCGGGACGCCCAGGGCCAGGAGGTCTTCCGCTACGCCCCGTTCTTCCAGTCGATGCTGGCCTCCGGCGTGTACCTGCCGCCGTCCGTGTTCGAGGCCTGGTTCGTCTCCGCCGCCCACGACGACGCGGCGGTCACCCGGGTGCTCGACGCGCTGCCGGCCGCGGCGAAGGCGGCCGCGGCGGCGACGCCCCAGGGCTGAGACCCGGGTGCGGGTCGGGGCCGGGCGCTCAGCGCTCGGCCTCGACCGGCCAGTGGCGCGAGACGGTGGCCTGCGGGTCCTTGCGTCGCAGGTACTGCTCGAAGCTCTGCGCCTGCTCGGCCTTCCAGCGGACCTGCCGCTCGTGCAGGTCCGCCGGCGCGACGCGCAGCTGCTCGTACCGGGCGGCCAGGGCGTCGGCCACCTGGACGGCGGCGAGGGCGTCCGCCGCGGAGGTGTGCGCGTTCTCCAGGGTCACCCCGTAGTGCTCGGACACCGCGGAGAGCGTGCGCTTGCCCTTGCGGAACCGGTCCACCTGCTTGTCCAGCACGAACGGGTCGATCACGGGGCGGGCCTCGAGCGGCGTCAGCCCGTGGCGGCGCGCCTCCCGGTCCATCACCGTGAAGTCGTACACGCCGTTGAACGCCACCACGGGGATGCCCGCGGCGAACAGGTCCCGCAGGGTCTCGGTGATCTCCGTGACACCCTGCGCGGCGGGCATGCCCTCCGCCTGCGCCCGCTCCGTGGTGACGCCGTGGACCTCGGCCGCCTCGGCCGGGATGGGCACGCCCGGGTCCACGAGCCACTCGGCCGACGACGCGGCGCGGCCCTGCTCGTCCACCATCACCAGGGTGGCGGTCACGATCAGCGCGGTGCGCGGATCACGTCCGGTGGTCTCGAGGTCGAAGCCGGCGCGGATGCTCTCATGCCAAGTCACGCGCCTCACGCTACCCGGAGCGGCGGACACGACAGGATGGGGTCGTGACCGATCACCCTGTGCTCCCCGGCGCCCGCCACCGCGACGACGGACCGCTCACCCTCGGCGAGGGGCTCGAGGCGCTCGCCCGTCTGGTCCCGCCCGGACGCGCCGTCAGCTACGGGGGGCTGGCCGGCCTGCTGGGGGTCGGCGGTCCGCGGCAGGCCGGCCGGGCGATGGCCGAATCGAGCCCCGGCACGCCGTGGTGGCGGGTGGTCCGGGCCGACGGCTCGCTGCCTCCGGAGCTGGCCGCGCGGGCCGCCGTCGAGCACGAGCGGGAGGCCATGCCCCGCACCCCGGCCGGGCGCGTGGACCTGCCCCGGGCCCGCTGGGAGCCCGACGACGGCGCCGCGCGGGCGATCCGTGCGATCGCCGACCGTATCGTGTCCGGGCCCGGTGCGAGGATGAGGCCATGACCAGGGAACACGGGGTGGACCCCTTCGACGACGACGCGGCGGCGCCGGAACGGGCCGCTCGGCTGGTGCGCACGGCCGCCGCGCCCGAGGACCGGATCACGCTGACGGACGAGCAGGACGCGATCGCCTCGCTCGCCCCCGGGCACGGCGCCGTGCTCGTGCTGGGCGCCCCCGGCACGGGGCGCACCACCGTGGCGGTCGAGTACGCGGCCCGCCGGATCGAGGCGGGGCTGGACCCCGAGTCCCTCCTGCTGCTGGCCCCGAGCCGGGACGCGGCGGCGCGGCTGCGCGACGCCCTGACCCGCCGGCTCGCCGCCGCCGGGCGGGGCACCCGCGCCGTCACCCCCGTGCGGACCTGGTCCTCCTACGCGTTCGACCTGCTGCGCCGCGCCCGCGTCACGGGACCGCTGAGGCATCTGGAGGTCGCCCCCCGGCTGCTCACCGGCGCCGAGCAGGACACGGTCATCGCCGAGCTGCTCGAGGGCTACGCCGCCGGCCTCGCCGCCGCGCCGAACTGGCCGGCCGACGTCGCCCCCGCCGTGGAGGCGAGGGGATTCCGCCGTGAGGTCCGCGAGCTCGTGGACCGCATGAGCGAGCTCGGCCTCGAGCCGGGCCGTCTGCAGGAGCTCGGCACCGCCCACGGGCGCCCCGAGTGGGAGGCCGCGGCCGTGCTGCTGCAGGACTACCGGGACCGGATCGACCTGGGCATGGCCGAGGCGTTCGACGCCGCCGGGCTGCTGTCCGCCGCCGTCCGCGTGCTCACCGAGCGGCATCCCGAGGACCCGGAGCGCGATGCCGCGGCGCGGGCGTTCGTGGCGGAGGAGCGGGACCGCCTGGCTGTGCTCGTGGTCGAGGACCTCCACGAGGCCACCCCCGCCGTGCACGACCTGCTCAGCGTGCTCGGCCGCGGGCGGGACGTGCTGCTCACCGCGTCGCCGGACACCACCGTGGAGGGCTTCCGCGGCGCCCGGCCCGACCTCCTCGCCCGGTACCCCGGGGTCCTCGACGCCGATCCCGTGCCCGGGGCGGCCGGGCCCGCGTCCCCGGACGGACGCGTCCGGGTGCTGACGCGCGGGCACCGCATGCGCGCCGAGGTCCAGGACGCCTATCTGCGGGTGGCCCGGCGGGTCCGCCAGCGCACCGCCGCCGTCGAGCGGACCCGCACCGAGACCGTCCCGGCGGACGGCGACGGCGCCGTCCGGGCGCACGTCGTGCCCACCCGCGCCCACGAGGACCAGCTCGTCCTCGAACGGGTGCTGCGGGTCCACCACGAGGACGGGGTGCCCCTGGACCGGATCCTCGTGGTCGCCCGCTCGGGCTCCCGGGTGGCCGCGCTCGCCCGTCACCTGGAGGCCGAGGGCGTCCCCGTGCTGCGGGACGCCGCCGGGCTCGTGCTGAAGGAGGAGCCCGCCGTCGCGCCCCTGCTCACGCTGCTGGACGCGGCGGGGGCGCTCGCGGAGGATCCGGAGGCCCGGGTCGAGGACGTGCTCGATCCGGACGAGGTGGTGGGACTGCTCACCGGCCGGTACGGGATGGCCAGCGCGCTGCACGTGCGGCGGCTGCGCCAGGATCTGCTGGCCGCCGAGCGGGGCCGGGGCGGCCGGCGCACCTCGGACGCGCTGCTCGCCGCGGCCCTCCTGGACCCGAGCCTGGCCGGCCCCGAGCACGAGCGGCACCGCGCCCTGCGCCGCGTCCACTGGATGCTCCGGGACGGCCTCGAGGCCGCCCGCGCCCCCTCGGCCTCGCCCGAGACCGTGCTGTGGGCGCTGTGGTCCGCCTCCGGTCGGGCCGAGCGGTGGCGTTCGCTCGCGCTGCGGCCCGCCGAGCATGCGAACGACCGCCGCGAGTCCCGCCGTGCGGACGCGGATCTCGACGCCGTCGTCGCCCTGTTCAAGGTGGCCGAGCGCTTCGTGGACCAGTTCCCGGGCGCGTCGCCCGAGTCGTTCGCCGTCTACATGGAGTCCCAGGACCTGCCCGTGGACACCCTGGCCCGCCGGGCCGAGTCCGGCGACGCCGTGCACGTGCGCACCCCCGCCGCGGCGGCCGGCCAGGAGTGGGACACGGTGATCGTCGTGGGCCTGCAGGAGGGCGTGTGGCCGAACACCCGGTTGCGCGGCCAGCTGCTCGGCGCCACCGACCTCGTGGACCTCGTGACCCTGCCCGCGGACGCCCCGTGGCCCACGGACCACCGCACCCGGCTGCGCGAGGTCCGCCAGGACGAGCTGCGCATGCTCGCGGCCGCCGTCTCCCGGGCACGGCGCCAGGTGGTCGCCACGGCCGTGCGCTCGCCGGATGAGGGCCCCTCCGACTTCCTCGACCTGGTGGACCCGCCCGAACGGCTGCCCGCCGAGGCGCGCGACGCCGCCGGCGTCCGAAGGCTCACCGCCGTCCCCGACCCGATCACGGCGCCCGCGCTCGTCGGCCGGCTGCGCCGCGTCCTGGAGGCCGGGGACGAGGCGGACGCGTCCGACGGGGCGACACCCCGGGCCGCGGCGGCCGCCGGCCTGGCGGTCCTCGCCGAGGACGGCGTGACCGTCGCGGACCCCCGACGCTGGTGGGGCCTGCTGCCGCTGTCCACCGAGGCCGCGCTCGTCGACCCGGAGCACGAGGTCGTCGCGCTCTCGCCCTCCCGCGTGGAGACGGCCCTGCGCAATCCGCTGGACTGGGTGCTGTATCACGTCGGCGCGAACGCGGGCGGGACCCTCGCCCAGTCCGTGGGCACGCTCGTGCACTCGGTGGCCGAGCACCATCCCGAGGGCGTGCCCGAGGACGTGCGTGCCGAGCTGGAACGCCGCCTGCCCGAACTCGGCCTGCCGGAGGGCTGGATCACGGAGATCGAGCACGACCGGGCCCGCAGCCTGGTGGACGCCTACATCGGCTACTGGAGCATCGCCCGGGCGGCCGGGCGTCGGCCCGTGGCCCAGGAGGTGCGGCTCCTCGCGGACCTGACCTGGGGCGGGACCACCGTCCGGATCACCGGCGTCGTGGACCGGCTCGAGGCGGACGCGCAGGGCCGACCCTTCATCGCCGACCTCAAGACCGGCCGCCGCGCGCCCACCGGTGCGGAGATGGCGCGCCAGCCACAGCTGGCCGCCTATCAGGTGGCCGTCCGCGCCGGCGGTCTGGAGCAGGTCCGGGACGACCCCGCCACGGACCCCGCCCTGCGCGCCGCGCTCGCCGGCCTGGAGCACCCCACGACACCGGCCGGCGCGGCCCTCGTCCAGCTCGGCGCGGGCACCCTGAAGACCAAGGTGCAGGACCAGCCGGCCCTCGAGGACGAGGACACCTGGGCGCTCGAGCAGGTGTTCACGGCGGCCCGCCGCACCACGGGGCCGCGCTTCCTCGCCCTCCACGAGGCCGGCGCCCGTCGGTGCGCGCTGCCCTCCGTCTGTCCGCTCTGCTCCGAAGGAAGGCAGGTCACCGAATGGCCCCGCTGACCGGCGATCCCGCCGCCCCGACCGATCGTCCGCGCGTCGAGGACGCGGTCCACTCCCCGGAGGACATCGCGGCGCGGCTGCGGCTGCCCCCGCCCACGCAGGAGCAGGCCGAGGTGGTCACCGCCCCGCTCACTCCGCGCCTGGTGCTGGCCGGCGCCGGCTCTGGCAAGACCGCCACCATGGCCGACCGCGTGGTCTGGCTCGTGGCCAACGGGCTCGTGCGCCCGGACGAGGTCCTCGGCGTCACGTTCACCCGGAAGGCGGCCGGTGAGCTCGCCGAGCGGATCAACGGGCGCGTGGACGCCCTGCTGCGCTCCGGCCTCGAGATCCCCGGCTTCGACGGCGAGCCCGAGGACCTGGGCCGCGCCTCGGTGTCCACGTACCACTCCTACGCGGGCGCGCTCGTGCGGGACCACGGCCTGCGGATCGGCGTGGAACCGGAGGCGCGGCTGCTGGGGGGCGCGGACGCCCACCGGCTCATGGGCGCCGTCGTGCGTTCGCATCCGGTGGTCGCGGACACCCTCGGCGTGGCCCCGTCCCGGCTCATCACACAGGCCCTGCGGCTGGCCGGGGACATGGCCGAGCACCTGGTGACCGCGGACGAGGTGCGCGGGTTCCTGGCCCGGCTGGCCGAGCAGGGGAGCGCCCTGCCGCTGCCCCCGCGCGCCAAGACCCCCTCGAAGGAGATCCAGGAGTTCCTGACCGGCCTGGCGGACCGCGCCCTCATGGCGGACCTCGTGGCCCGCTACGACGAGGTCAAGCGCGAGCAGGACGTCATGGACTTCGGCGACCTGCTGCGCCACGCGGCGCGCATCGCCGTCGAGGTGCCGGCGGCCGGCGAGCAGGAGCGCGCGCGGTTCCCCGTGGTGCTGCTGGACGAGTTCCAGGACACCTCCCACGCCCAGATGCGGATCTTCGCCGGGCTGTTCGGCCCGCGCGGCCCCGAGGACGACGCGCCCGGGCTGGGGCACTGCGTCACCGCGGTGGGCGACCCCCACCAGTCGATCTACGGCTTCCGCGGCGCCTCCGCCGGACAGCTCTTCGCCTTCCCGCACGCCTTCCCCCGGCTGGAGACCGGTCCCGGCGGCGCCCCGCGGCGTGTGAACGCGGACGTCTCGCACCTGACGATCGCGTGGCGCAACGAGGAGTCGATCCTGGCGGTCGCCAACGCCGTCGCCGCGCCGCTGAACGCCCACGCCGCCGCGGCGGGCGGCGCGCCGGTGGAGGTGCGCACCCTGCGACCCCGACCGGGCGCGGGGGAGGGCGTCGTCCGGGTGGACCGGTTCGTCACCGCGGAGGAGGAGGCCGCCGACGTCGTCGCCCGCCTCGGCGCCCTCACCGGGTCCGGGCCTGGGGGGACCACCCCGAGCCGCGCCGTCCTGTGCCGCACCCGCGCCCAGTTCGGCCCCGTGCTGGACGCGCTCGACGCCGCCGGCCTGCCCTACGAGGTGCTCGGGCTCTCCGGGCTGCTGGCGCTGCCGGAGGTCGCCGAGGTGCTCGCCGTCCTCCACGTGCTGGCCGACCCCACGCGCAGCGACCAGCTCGTCCGCCTGCTCACCGGCCCGCGCTGGCGCATCGGTGTGGCCGACCTCGAGGTGCTCCAGGAGCGCGCCCGGTTCGTCTCGCGGCTGCGGGCCCAGCGGGCCGCCGGTGGGCGGGAGGACCCCGCCGGGGCTGCCCCGGACGCGGCCCCGGACCGGGACGTGAGCCCCGAGGAGGACGCCGACGCCGCCGCCCTGCTGGAGGCCCTCGACTCCCTGCCCGGGGAGGGGACGGACTGGGTCGGCTCCCGCGGCCGCGGCTTCTCACCCGAGGGCCTGGCCCGGCTGAGGGCCGTCAACGCCGAGCTGCGCCGGCTCTCCACGCGCACCGGGGAGGACCCGGCCGACCTCATCGCGGAGGTGATCCGTGAGACGGGGTTGGACGTCGAGGTGGCCCTGCGGCCCGGCGTCTCCGCGGCCGCGGCCCGGCGGCACTTGAACGCGTTCCAGGACGCGGCCCGCGACTTCGGCGCCGGCACCACGGCGACGGACCTGACGGCGTTCCTGGCCTGGACGGAGTCCGTCCTCGAGCACGAGGACGGCCTCGGCGTCGAGAACGCCGAACCCACCCCCGGCCTGGTCCAGGTGCTCACCGCGCACGCCTCGAAGGGGCTCGAGTGGGACGTCGTCGCGGTCCCCGGCCTGCAGGAGGGCACGTTCCCGTCCACGCGGGCGGACCGCTGGACCAGCCCCGGGGCCGGCGCGCTGCCGTGGCCCCTGCGCGGGGACCGCGCGTCGCTGCCGCAGTGGGACGGCTCGTGGGCCCAGGACCAGCGGGACTGGGTCCAGTCGGCCGGCACCAAGTACAGCTCCAAGGCGGCCCAGGAGGGCAACCCGGACCCCTATGCCGTGGCCGTGGCCGCCCACGCCGAGCGCGAGGAGCGGCGCCTGGCCTACGTCGCGTACACGCGCGCGCGATCCGCCCTATGGCTGAGCACCTCCCTGTTCAAGGGAGTCAACAAGGAGCCCCTGCCGGCCTCGGCCTTCCTCGAGGAGGTGGCCGGTCTGGCGGGGGAGGTGCCCGGCGTCGCGCTCGGCCCCGCCCCCGCCGAGGACGACCTGCCCGAGGCCAACCCCGCCGCGGCCCGGACGCTGGTCGCCCGCTGGCCCTTCGACCCGCTCGACGGCCCGGAGGCCTTCGTCGCCGACCCGGAGGACCCCGAGGACGAGGAACGCTGGCAGCCGCTGCCGCACCGCTCCCGGGCCCGCCGGCACGGGGTGGAGGCGGCCGCCGCGGCCGTGCACGCCGCGGACCCGGCGGCGCTCGGGGACGACCCGGAGCTGGCCCGCCAGGTGGACTGGGTGCTGCTGCGCCGCCGGGACGTCGCCGGGACGGGCGGGGAGACCGCCCTGCCCGAGCACGTCTCCGTGTCCCTCTACGGCGAGCTCGCCGCCGACCCGCAGGCCGTGGCCGAGCAGCTGCGCCGGCCCCTGCCCCGGCCGCCCGCGCACGCGGCGCGACGCGGCACGGCGTTCCACGCGTGGCTCGAGGAGCGCTTCGGGGCCACCGGCATGCTGGACATCGACTCGGCCGAGGACGCCGCGGACCTGTGGGTCGACGAGGCCCTCGACCTCGGCCCGATGCAGGAGTGGTTCCGCTCCTCGCGCTGGGCGGAGCGCACCCCGGCCTTCGTCGAGGCCCCGGTCGAGACGACGGTCGGCGGGATCACGCTGCGGGGCCGGGTCGACGCGATCTACCGCTCCGGCGGGGACCCCCGCCTGCCCTTCGACCCCGAGGCCGACTGGGAGCTCGTCGACTGGAAGACCGGCGCCGTGCCGCGGGGCCGCGACCTCGAGCTCAAGTCGCTGCAGCTGGCCGTCTACCGGCTCGCCTGGTCACGGCTGCACGGGATCCCGCTGGAACGGATCGGGGCCAGCTTCGTGTACGTGGCCCACGGGCAGGAGCGCTCCTTCCCGGACCTGCCGGGGGAGGAGGAGCTCGAGCGTCACATCACGGACGCCCTGGCCCGCCGTTGATCGGCCGCACCACCTCGACGGCGGGCAGCGACCCCGTCTCCGGGTCCGCGCTCCTCACGGCCGCGGCCTCCCGGGCGTCCTCCGCCGCATCCCGGGCGTCCTCGGCGGCGTCGGCGGCCGCGTCGGCCTCCGCCTGGCGCGCGGCCGCCTCCTGCGCGGCGCGCACGTCGCCCTCGAGCTCGGCCAGCATGGCCTCCGCCTCGGCGACCATCCCCTCGTCGTGCCGGTCCAGGCCCCGCGTGAGCCACTGGGCGAGGGCGAACTCGGCGAGCAGCGCCGCACGGCGCATCAGGTGGGCGTCGCCGTCGTCGGCGGCCCCCGCGTCGGCCCGCCGGGCCGCGTAGGCGTCGAGGACGCGGTCGGCCAGGTCCGGGTCCGTGGCGGCGGCCAGCCAGGCGACGTCGTCGGCCGGGTCGCCCACGTGCAGGTCCGTCCAGCCCGTCACGCCCACCACGCGGCCGCGTTCGAGGAGCAGGTTGTCCTCGTGCAGGTCACCATGCACGGGCACCGGGGTGAACCGCCACAGGGGCTCCTCCTCCATGGCCTCCTCCCAGCGGCGCAGCAGCAGGGGCGGCACGCGGCCGGAGGTGGCCGCCTGGTCGAGGGCGTGGAGGTGACGCTGCCGGATCTGCTCCGCCGTGTAGGAGGGCAGGTCCGCGTGGTCCACGACGTCCGAGGGCAGCGTGTGGATCGCGGCCAGCACGCGGCCCACGTCCTGCACCGCGGGCTCGCCGAGTCGGGCCAGCTCCTCCAGGGTGACGGGACGCCCGGGCATGTCCTGGTAGACGAAGGTGCGCAGCCCCTCGAGCCGCACCGCGCCCGCCACGGAGGGCGTGCGGAACGGCAGGCCAGCGCGCACCGCCGGGGTCAGGCCTGCCAGCACCTGCAGCTCCGTCTCGAGACGGATGCCCGCCTCCGGGGTGCGGGGCGAGCGGACACGCCACCGCTGGCCCTCACCGTCCACGACGACGGCGGTCGAGAAGTCCGCGGGGTCGTCCGGGCTCGCCTCCACGGAGACGGGGGCGAGGCCGGGGACGGCCGCGGCGGCCAGGGCTGCAAGACGAAGGGGCTGACGATCCACCCCTCCAGCCTAGGCGCGGAACGCCCGCCCCCGTCGTCGGGCGCACCGGAGACGGGTCGCTAGCCTGGACGCATGGCTTCCTGCCCCCCGTCGTCGTCCGACCTCACCGCCGCACCGCCGCTGGCCCTGCCGCTGGCCCGCGAGGAGCTGGACCGCGGTGCCGTGGCCCGCCTCGACCCGGGCCACCTGGCGGCGGTCTGGGCGCGCGAGGGAACGGAGGTCCTGTGGCTGCAGGGTGGCCGCGCACCCGTCGCGGACGGCCGGCTCGTCTTCACCGCGCCCTCCGGTCCCGTGCCGGCCGAGGCCGCGTATCTGGGCCGCGGCACCGCGGCGGACCGGGGCCCGCACGGGCGGGAGCGCGAGGTGGTCTCCGTCGCCGTCGAGCCGCCGGCGGCCCTGCCGGAGGACGCGGCCACCGCGCTCGCGGACGCCGTGTGGGTCGGCCTCCGCGATGCGGCCGCCGCCCTCAGCGACGCGGACACCGGGCTGTTCGTGGCCGCTGTCGCGAACGCCAACTGGCACGCCACCCACCGCTTCTGCGCGTTCTGCGGCGGCGCCACGGACGTCGAGGCGGCCGGCTGGGTGCGTCGCTGCCGCAACTGCTCCCGGGAGCAGTTCCCGCGCACGGACCCGGCGGTGATCGTGGCCGTCATCGACCCGGCCGGGCGGATCCTGCTGGGCCGCAACGCGGCGTGGCCCGAGGGGCTGTACTCCTGCCTGGCCGGGTTCGTGGAGCCGGGGGAGTCCCTCGAGCACGCGGTGGTCCGGGAGATCGCGGAGGAGTCCGGGATCACGGTGACGCAGCCGCGCTACCGCGGCTCCCAGCCGTGGCCGTTCCCGCGCTCGCTCATGCTCGGTTTCACCGCGCTGGCCCCGGCCGGTGCCGAGCCGGTCCCGGACGGCGAGGAGATCCTCTCCGTGCGCTGGTTCGAGCGGGAGGAGCTCGCGCATCTGGCCCGCGAGGGCGACGTCACCCTGCCCGGGGCCGTGTCCATCGCGCGGGCACTCATCGAGGATTGGTACGGTGGGACGCTGCCCGATGCGCAGACCCTGATCACCTAGGAGGACTCGTCCCGCATGAGCACTCCCGACGAGATCCTCCGCGGCCTCGACCCGGAGCAGCGCCGGGCCGCCACGGCCCTGCACGGGCCCGTCTGCATCCTGGCCGGCGCCGGCACCGGCAAGACCCGCGCCATCACGCACCGCATCGCCTACGGCGTGGCCTCCGGCGTCTTCGACCCGCACCGCACCCTCGCCCTGACCTTCACGGCGCGCGCCGCCGCGGAGATGCGCACCCGCCTGCGCGACCTCGGCGTGGCCGGCGTCCAGGCCCGCACGTTCCACTCGGCGGCCCTGCGCCAGCTGCAGTACTTCTGGCCCCAGGCCGTGGGCGGGCCCATGCCCTCGCTGATCGAGAACAAGGTGCGCCTGCTCACGGAGGTCGCCCAGCGCATGCGCATGACCGTGGACCGGGCCGGCCTGCGCGACCTCGCCGGCGAGATCGAATGGGCCAAGGTCTCCCTGCACGCCCCCGAGGGCTACGCGGAGGCCGCCAAGGAGCGGGAGATGCCCGCCGGCTGGACCGCCACCACCGTCGCCCGTCTCTACACGGGCTACGAGGAGGCCAAGACGGCCCGGAACATGATCGACTTCGAGGACGTGCTGCTGATCCTCGTGGGGATCCTGTCCACCGAGCCGCAGATCGCGGCCACGATCCGGGACCAGTACCGGGTGTTCGTGGTGGACGAGTACCAGGACGTCTCGCCGCTGCAGCACCGCCTGCTCGACCTCTGGCTCGGCGACCGCGGCGACCTGTGCGTCGTCGGCGACGCCTCTCAGACGATCTACTCGTTCACGGGCGCGACCTCCCGCTTCCTCACCGACTTCCGTGAGCGGTATCCCGCGGCCACGGTGGTCCGTCTCGTGCGTGACTACCGGTCCAGCCCGCAGATCGTGGAGGCGGCCAACCGCCTGCTGGCGGACCGCACCAAGGCGGGGGAGCGGGACCGCACGATGCCGCGCTGGCCCGACCCCCTCGAGCTCGTCTCCCAGCGGCCGGCCGGCCCCGACCTCGTGTTCGCGGAGTGCACCGACGACGAGGCCGAGGCCGGCTGGGTCGCAGACCGGATCGCGGCGCTGATCGACGACGGCGTGCCGGCCTCCGAGATCGCCGTCCTGTTCCGCACCAACGGCCAGTCCCAGGCCTTCGAGACGGCGCTGTCCTCGGCGGGCATCGGCTACCAGCTGCGCGGCGGCGAGCGGTTCTTCTCCCGGCGCGAGGTGCGCGACGGCATCCTGCAGCTGCGGGCCGCCGCCCGCGCCGCCCAGGACCTGACGGGCGACGACGTCACGGACCGGGTGCGGGACGTGCTCTCCTCGCTCGGCTACTCCGCCGAACCGCCGGCGGCCTCCGGCGCGGCCCGTGAACGGTGGGAGTCCCTGCACGCCCTCGTCAACCTCGCCGACCAGCTCGCCACGACGCGCGGGGCCGAGTTCACGCTGACCGAGCTCGTGGCCGAGCTCGACGAGCGCGCCCAGCACCAGCACGCGCCGACGGTGCAGGGCATCACCCTGGCCTCGCTGCACTCCGCCAAGGGCCTCGAGTGGGACGCGGTGTTCCTCGTGGGCCTGTCCGAGGGGCTCATGCCGATCTCCTTCGCGGAGACCCAGGCCGAGGTGGACGAGGAACGGCGCCTGCTCTACGTGGGGATCACGCGTGCCCGCCAGCACCTGTCGCTGACGTGGACGCTCTCGCGGGGCACGGGCGGGCGCTCCACCCGGCGGCCCTCCCGGTTCCTGTGGGCCATCGACCCGACCCTCGGCGGCACCCGCGAGCACGCCCCGGCCCGCGGATCCGCGGCCGGCCCGACGGCGCCGCGGCGCCGGGGTGCGAAGGTCGCCGTGTGTCGCACGTGTGGCAAGCCCCTCGAGACGGGAGCGGAGCGCAAGGTCGGCCGCTGCCTGGACTGCCCCGCCACGTACGACGAGGCGGTGCTCGAGGAGCTGCGCGACTGGCGCACCCGCACGGCCGCCGAGATGCGGATGCCCGCGTTCGTGGTGTTCACGGACGCCACCCTCGTGGCCATCGCCGAGGCCATGCCGAGGACCCCGGCAGAGCTCCTGAAGGTGCCCGGCCTCGGCAAGGCCAAGCTGGAGAAGCACGGACCGGAGCTGCTCGAGCTGCTGCACGGCACCCCGACGGCCTGAGCCGCGGGCCCGCACCCCGTTCCGCCGGCGGCGCCGACCCTGTCAGAACGCCCAGCCGAGCGCGTCCGGGTCGCAGGCGCAGCCGGGCCGGGGGCGGACCTTCACCCGGCGCGTGCGTCCCGTCACCCGATCGGCCCGCAGCACGCCGGGGGCCGGTCCGGTCCGCAGCGCGTCCACGGTCAGCACGGCGGCCCGCAGCGCCGCGAGCCCGTCCACCTGTCCCCGGTGCGCCGACGGGCCGGGCGCCGTCGGGGCACCGGGGACGCCCGCCGGGTCCACGGGCCATCGGCACAGCGGGCACCCGCGCACCCCGGGGGCGCACCACGGCCCGACCGTGACCGCCTTCGGCCCCACCGTGACCGGCAGCAGCGGGTGGTCGGCGGCCAGGGCCTGCGCGGCCAGGTCCGCGTCGAGCACGGACCCCACCGCCACCGTCGCCTGCCCCACGAGCACCGGCACCGGGCCGTGGTGCGCGAAGACGCGCAGCCCGGGGGCCACATCGCCCAGCCGGCGCTCGAGCGCACCCGCCCGGGGCCGACCGAGGTCCCCGGGCAGCAGGCCGGTCCCCAGGTCCGCGGCGTCGACGGGCCGCGGATCCCACAGGGCCAGGCGCAGCGCCCCGGCCCCCGCCAGCGCGTGGGCGATCGCCGCGCCCACCGCGTCGAGGCCCGCCACGTGGACGTCCGTCGGCGGGGCCCACGCCCCCGGCTCCAGCGCTGACGCGGCGGCATCATGAGGGACGGTGGTGACGGTCTCGGCGACGGTGCGCACGGCTCTCCTCTCGGCTCGGTGCCTCCCACCCTGCCAGGGCGCTCCCGGACCGCGCCGGATTGTCCACAGCCTGCGGCCCATGCCGGACAATGGCCGGATGCGCCCTGTCCCGCCCGCCCCCGGCCGCCCTCCGCGTGCTGTCCCGGCCGCCCACCGCGGTCCCGCCCGCGAGAGCACCGACCTGGACTGGGAGGGCACGCCCGTGCGGCTCGTGCGCTCCACGGCCCGCACCCGCACCGTCTCGGCGGCGTGGCGCGACGGCCGCCTGCAGGTCAACGTCCCGGCCCGGCTCTCGGCTGCGCAGGAGCGCGAGTGGATCGGCCGGATGGTCGCGAAGGTGGGCGCACGCGGCGGGACGGGGCAGCCCGCGGCCGACCTGGACGGCCGCCCCGCCGACGCCCGCTCCGACGACGCGCTCCTGGCCTGGGCGGGACGGCTCTCGGCGGCGCACCTGGGTGGGCGGGCCCGTCCGGTCTCGGTCACGTGGTCGGCCCGGCAGCGCCGCCGCTGGGGCTCGTGCACGCCCGCGCGCGGCACCATCCGGCTCTCGACGCAGCTGCGCGGCATGCCGGACTGGGTGGTGGCGGCGGTGCTCGTCCACGAGCTGGCCCATCTGCTGGAGTCCGGACACGGCCCGGCCTTCCGACGCCTCGTGGACCGGTACCCGCGCTACGCCGAGGCGATGGCCTTCCTCGAGGGGGTCACCTTCGCCGAGGGCCGCGGTCGCACGGCGCCGGACCGGTGGGCGGAGGACGAGGATGCGGACTGACACGACGGCGGGCGGCCCACCCCTGTGGTGCCGGACCGCCCGCCGCCGTCGTGCCGGGAGGGGCTCAGTCCTCGCGCGGCGCGTCGCCGAAGCCGCCCTCGAGGAGCTTGCGCAGCTCGTCGTCGAGGGACTCGGTGCTGGCGTCCGCGGCGGAGCGGCGCCCGGCGTACCCGGCGGGGTCCTCGAGATCCTCCGCGGTGGGCTGACGCTCGGGATGGCGCCAGATCTCCTCGCGGTACTCCGTGCCGTGCTCGGCCGTGACGTGCTCCCAGAACGCGGCGGCCTCGCGCAGGCGGCGCGGGCGCAGCTCGAGGCCCACGAGGGCGGCGAAGGCCTGTTCGGCCGGGCCGCCCGAGGCGCGGCGGCGGTTCATGGTCTCGCGCAGGGCGGGCGCCGACTCGAGCGGGCGCGCGGCCTCGGCGACCACCACGTCCACCCAGCCCTCCACGAGGGCGACGAGCAGCTCCAGCTGGTCCAGCGCGGCCTGCTGGGTGGCGTCCGGGGCGGCGATGAAGGACGCCCCGTCGAACACGGCCTGCAGGGAGCCGGGGTCCATCGGGTCCACCGACTGCGCGGCCCGCTCGATGCCCTCGGTGTCCAGGCGGATGCCCGCGGCGTACTGCTCGACGGCGGCGTACAGGTCCCGCTCGAGCCACGGCGAGTGCAGGAACAGGCGCATGCGTGCGGCCTCGCGCAGGGCCAGGTAGATGCGGATCTGGTCGTCCGGCACCGAAAGCCCGTCGCCGAACTCCTCGATGTTCACGGGGACGAGGGCGAGACGGTGGCCGGCGACGGGCAGGCCGATGTCCGTGCCCGAGAGCACCTCCTTGCCCAGGGCGCCCACGGCGCCGCCGAGCTGCAGGCCGAACATCGTGCCGCCCATGTTCTTCAGCATGGGCTGCAGCCCGCCGAGCAGGGAGGCGTCCATGCCCTCGGGGAGCTGGCCCGGCAGCTGCTGCTCGATGGCCGCGGACATCGCGCGGGACATCGAGACGGCCACGGGCTCGGTGAGCCGGCGCCACTGGTCCATGGTCGCCTCGACCCACTCGGCACGGGACCAGGCCACGCCGACGCTGCCGACGGGCTCGGTCTGCGTGACGCCGTCGAGCCACAGCTCGGCCAGCCGCAGCGCCTCGTCCACCTCGCGTCGCGCGAACGAGCCGACGGCCGGGTCCTCGCCGGCCACGGCCTGGCGGGCGGCCTGCTTCGCCAGAGCCCAGTTCACGGGGCCGTCCGAGCCGGAGCCGGAGCTCATCATCGCCTGGAACTGGGCCATGGCCTGCTGCATCATGGCCGGATTCAGCTGGGACGGGTCGAAGGGCACCCCGCCGGGGCCGCCCAGGCCCTCCATGGCGCGTCGGACTTCGTCCGGGTCGGGGCCCTGGCCGCCGAAGAGCTGCCGCAGCATCTCCTCCAGGGGGTCGCGGCCGTCGTCGGATCCGGGCGTGCGCGCGTCGTTGCTCATGTCTCCAGCGTATCCGCGTCGGCGCGGCGCGCCCGCCCTCCCGACGTCGCGGCGGCGCGGTTCGCCCATGGCGCACGGCGTCGCGCGGGGCAGGCGGGGGTCGCGGCCCCGCGTAGACTGGTGTGACCGTCGCCGCGCGGCCCGTGCCCGGCGGCGAGGACGGCCCGATCAGGACCCCCAGGAAAGACGGTGTCGCGTGCGCGCAGTGCCCTCGAGGACCACCCGCGCCGCCCGCGTGCCCTTCTCCGGATGGCTCGCCCTGGGCAGCGCCGGGCTGGCACTGCTGGCCCCCACCCCCTACATCCTCGAGGGCCCCGGCCCCGCCGTGGACCTGCTGGGCGAACGCGAGGGTCGACCGGTGCTGCGCGTCGAGGGCGGCGAGGCGGACCCGGGTGAGGGGACCCTGGCCATGACCACCGTGATGGTCGGGGGCCCGCCCATCGGCACCACCTCCCTGCTCGATCTCGGCCGCGGCCTGACGGACCCCGCCGTGGACGTGGTCCCGCGCGAGCTGATGTACCCCACCGGCGTCACCTCCGACGAGGTCGGCGAGGCCAATTCGGCGGCCATGTCGGACTCCCAGCAGACCGCGACCGCCGCGGCCCTGCACGAGCTCGGCCGGGAGGTGCCCCAGCGGCTCGTCGTGCAGCAGCTCGTGTCCGGCGGGCCCGCCGAGGGTGTCCTGCGGGCCGGGGACGAGGTGAGCGCCGCCGAGGGACGGCCCGTGGCCGACCTGGAGGCCGTGCGCGCCGCCGTCGGGGCCGCGGGGCCCGACCCGGTCACGCTGACGGTCCGCCGCGACGGCGTGGAGCAGGACCTCGAGGTGCCGGTGGCGGCCGCCCCCGAGGGCGCGCCCCAGCCGTGGCAGATGGGGGCCCTGATCGAGACCGCCTACGACGTCCCGGTGGACGTCGAGCTGACCGTGCCGGACATCGGCGGGCCCTCGGCGGGTCTGATGTTCGCGCTCACCGTGATCGAGCGGCTGACCCCGGGCGCGATGACGGGGGGCGCCCCGATCGCGGGAACGGGCACGATCTCGGGGGACGGCGTCGTGGGTCCCATCGGCGGGATCCCGCAGAAGGTGCGCGGCGCCGCCGAGGCGGGGGCCACGACGTTCCTCGCCCCCACGGCGAACTGCGAGGAGCTGGCCGGCCGTGTGCCCGAGGGTCTGACGGTGTACCCCGTGGACACGCTGGGCCAGGCCCGCGACATCGTCGAGGCGGTGGCCCGGGGGGAGAGCCCGGCCGCCGCCCGGACGTGCGGCTGAGCCGACGCACACCAGGACCACCAGACCACCAGACCACCAGACCACCAGACCGGACGACATGTCCGGGGCGCAGCGCCCCGGACCGGAGCAGAGCCCCGCGGACGCGGGAGGGAAGAGGACAGAGCAGTGAGCTTCGGACAGGGAGGCGGCGGACCGTTCGGCGGCCCGCCCCGTGACGGCGGCGGGACCGCCGGGGGCCAGTCCGGCCCGTTCGGGGCGTTCGGCCCCTTCGGCGGCGCCCCGCGCGGCCCGGGCGACGACGGCGACCGCGGTCCTGGTGGCCCGTTCGGCGGGGGCGGGTCCTCCGCCGCGCGCGGCAGGGGCCGGCCGGGCCGGCCGAGCGCGCTCGTGCTGACCATCATCGCGGTGGCCGTGCTCGTGGGGCTGTTCGTGGTGTTCACGAACGTCTACACGGACGTGCTGTGGTTCTCGCAGCTGGGCTTCACCGAGGTCTTCTGGACCGAGGTCGTCGCCAAGGCCGCGCTGTTCCTGATCGCCGGGCTCGGGATGGCCCTCGCCGTGTGGCTGGCGATCCGCACGGCCTGGCGCCACCGCCCCGCGGACGCGTCCGCGGCCGCGCGGGACTCGCTCAGCCAGGCCCAGCGCCAGCTGGAGCCCATCCGGCGCCTGGTGTTCCTGGGTGTCCCGCTCGTGCTCGGCGTGTTCGCCGGCTCCACCGCGATGAACGGGTGGAACACGGTCCTGCTGTTCCTGAACCAGGTGCCCTACGGCCAGGCGGACCCGGAGTTCGGCCTGGACCTCATGTTCTTCATGGCCACCCTGCCGTTCCTGACGCTCGTGGTCGGGTACCTGATCTCGGTGGTCCTGGTCTCCGGCATCACCGGTCTTCTGGTGCACTACCTGTACGGCGCGGTGCGCGTGGAGGAGGGCGGCGGCGTGCGGATCACCCCGGCGGCGCGCGCCCACATCGGCATCACCCTGGCCGTGTTCCTGCTGCTGCAGGGCGTCAACTTCTGGCTCAACCGCTACCGCACCACGCAGTCGCAGACCGGCAACTGGGCCGGCGCGCTCTACACGGACGTGAACGCGGTCATCCCGACGTCGGCGATCCTGGCGGTCACGGCCGTGATCGTGGCCGGCCTGTTCGTGTGGACGGTGGTCTCGGGCCGGTGGCGGCTGTCGCTGATCGGCACCGCGGTCCTGGTCATCACGGCGCTCGTGGTGGGCACGGCGTACCCCTTCATCGTGCAGGAGTACCAGGTGAAGCCGTCCGAGCGCACGCTCGAATCCCAGTACATCGAGCGGAACATCGCCATGACGCGCGAGGCGTACGGCCTGGACGACGTCGAGGTGACGAACTATGAGGGCGCCACGGACACCGAGGCCGGGGCCCTGGCGGGCGAGGAGGCCAACACGGCCAACGTCCGTCTCATGGACCCGAACCTGATCTCCCAGACCTTCGGGCAGCTCCAGCAGTTCCGTCCGTACTACGCGTTCCCCACCACCCTGCACGTGGACCGCTACGAGGTGGACGGCCAGACGCGGGACACCATCCTGGCGGCCCGTGACGTCAACGTGGACGACTCCCAGTCGTGGGTGAACCGCCACACCATCTACACGCACGGCTACGGCATGGTCGTGGCCGACGCCTCCGAGGTCGCGGCCGGCGGCCGGCCCCAGTGGCTGCTCTCCGAGATCCCCACGCGCGGGCCGCTGGCCTCCGACCAGGACTACGAGCCGCGCATCTACTTCGGGCTCAACTCGCCCTCGTACTCGGTGGTGGGTGCGCCCGAGGGCGCGCCGGCCGTCGAACGCGACCGGCCGCAGACGGCCGACTCCCAGGAGGACACGGCGTACACCTTCTCCGGCGACGGCGGCCCCTCGGTGGGCAACCTGTTCAACCGGCTCGCGTACGCGGTGAAGTTCGGCTCGCCCGAGCTGGTGCTGTCCTCGGACGTGAACGAGGCCTCGCAGATCCTCTACGACCGCGACCCGGCCGAGCGCGTCCGCAAGGTCGCGCCCTACCTGACGGTGGACACCGCCCCCTACCCGGCGATCGTCGACGGCCGCGTGCAGTGGATCGTGGACGCCTACACGACCTCGGACCAGTTCCCGTACTCCACCGCGCAGCAGCTGGGCGAGGTCACGGTGGACTCCCTGAGCCAGGGCCAGAACCCGGCGCTCCAGGGCCGGGTGAACTACATCCGCAACTCGGTGAAGGCGACGGTGGACGCGTACGACGGCTCGGTGTCTCTCTACGCGTGGGACGACCAGGATCCGCTGCTGCAGGCCTGGCAGAACGTCTACCCGTCCTCGCTGCGCCCGTACTCGGAGATGAGCGCCGGACTCCTGGACCACGTCCGCTACCCGGAGGACATGTTCAAGGTCCAGCGCGAGCTGCTCGGCCGCTACCACGTGACCGACGCGGACGACTTCTACGAGAACAACGACGCGTGGTCCGTGCCGTCGGACCCCACGCGCGAGGAGGACGTCAAGCAGCCGCCGTACTACATGACGCTGCAGATGCCCGGCCAGGACGAGCCGGCGTTCTCCCTCACCAGCAGCTACATACCGCAGATCACGGACGGTGCCCAGCAGCGCAACGTGCTCTACGGGTTCCTCTCCGCCGCCGGCGACGCCGGCACGGGGGAGGACGGCGTGAAGGCCGAGGGCTACGGGCAGCTCCGACTGCTCGAGCTGCCGCGGTCCACCACGGTGCCCGGCCCGGGCCAGGCGCAGGCCAACTTCGACTCGAACGCGGACGTCTCGCGGGAGCTGAACCTGCTGCGCCAGGGCGCGTCCGAGGTGCTCAACGGCAACATGATCACCCTGCCGGTGGCCGGCGGCATCCTCTACGTCCAGCCGGTGTACGTCCGCTCCTCGGGCGGCACCACCTACCCGACGCTGCGCAAGGTGCTCGTCTCCTTCGGCGACAAGGTCGGCTTCGCGGACACCCTCCAGGAGGCCCTGGACCAGGTGTTCGACGGGGACTCGGGCGCGGTCACCCCGGAGGAGAAGCAGGCGGAGGCGCCCGCGCCGGGCGAGGAGCCGACGGCTCCGGGCACCGTCGAGGAGGAGCTCTCGGCGGCCCTCGAGGAGGCTCAGGACGCCCTGACCCAGGGCCAGGAGCGTCTGGCCGAGGGCGACTGGGCCGGCTACGGCGAGCAGCAGAAGCGTCTCAACGAGGCCCTGAAGCGTGCCACCGCCGCCGACGACGCCCTGGGCGGCGACGCGCCTGCCCAGGAGCAGGCCCCGGCCGAGGCGAGCCCCGCGCCGTCGTCGAGCCCCAGCCCGACGCCGAGCGGCTGAGTCGGCGCCGGCGGGCCGGGCCCGCCGGACCGTCGACGACGGCCCCGGCCACGCACCGCGCGTGGTCGGGGCCGCTGTCGTCTCGGGGCAGGTGGCCGCCGCATGGCCGCCGGGTGGCGGGGTGCTGACGCCGATTTGAACTCGACGGAACAGGTGTGTATAGTTCTAGAAGTCGCCGCGGGGTGGAGCAGTTCGGTAGCTCGCCGGGCTCATAACCCGGAGGTCGCAGGTTCAAATCCTGCCCCCGCAACGAGAAGGAGAAGGCCCCCAGCATCTGCTGGGGGCCTTCTCGCATGTCCGGACCCGGTCGCCCCGGCCCGCCGGCACGGTGCCGGCGGGCGAGCCGACCGCCCTCGGGCGATCAACGCGGGGGAGCGGGAGCGTCAGCGGCTCGAGGCCCGGACCGCCTGCTGGGCCGGGGTGCGGCGGCCCGGGTCGGTGCGGCGCAGCCAGACGGCAGCGATGATCGCGATGACCGCGATGGCGCCCCAGATGCCGACGACGGCCCAGGACAGGCCCGCGAGGAGCAGCAGCGGCACGAAGGACACGGCCGCGATCTCCACGGGCACCACCGGGATGTAGGCCACGCCGAACTGCTCCATGGTCCCGGACTTCAGCTTCGGGTCCACGATGCGCAGCATGGCCACGCCCGTGGCGACGGCGCCGGTGGCCCAGCCCCACGTGAACAGCTGCTTCTCGAACCACGCGTCGGTCATGACGCGCGGCGCCACGACGATCCCCAGGAACAGGGCCAGCGCGAGGCCGATCACGAACAGGAGCAGCAGCGGCTGCCAGTAGTCCACGACCACGGTCGGGGCGATCGCGGCGATGCCGCAGACGATGAGGATGTCCGTGGCGGTGCCGGACACCGAGTTCAGCGAGCCCGGGTCGAGGAACTTCGCCGTCTTCGTGGCCTGGAACAGGACGCGGGCGATCAGGCCGAGGAGGAACGCGATCGCGAACGCGGGGATGATCAGCTGGGGACCGTCCTCACCCACGACGCTCGGCCACACGGCCGTGATCCAGGAGACCACGCCGTGCGCGGCCGCCGCGATCATCGCGACCACGCCGACCTGGAAGGCCAGCGACTCCACCGAGGCCGCCGAGAAGGTGTGCCGGCCGATGACCGGGCGTTCCTCCACCTGGTTCAGCACCCCGGTGCGCAGCTCCTCCGGGATGGAGGTCAGGCCCGCGAACTCCCGCGCGTGGCCGCGCTGCGCGCCGATCTTGGCCTGGATGATGCCACCCACCACGCCGACGATCATGCCGACGGTGGCCGAGGTGTAGGCCAGCGAGGTGACGGTCGCATCACCGTTGGCCGCGTA